>CANGEH010000232.1 GCA_947452665.1 Caulobacteraceae bacterium | reverse complement strand
CTAACGCCGCCGCCGACAACAATAACTGTTGCACCCTTTTGATTGCTCATGATCAGCGGCCTCTAGATCGTGTCGGTAAGATTGGCGATGTGATAGGGCTCGCGATCCGAGCCAATATCCTGATAGGGAATCCACTGGGTCGGAATGCCAAACCAGACATCCCAGTCCGCCGTCAGGGCCGCTGGCTCGTCATCAGCCGCCAGCACACTCATGGGCAGGGGCCGCACGGGCGCGCGATAACCGGCCAAGGGCACCTTGGATACGTCCACGCCAGACGACTGGGCCAGGATCAGGGCCACCTGCTCGCGGCAACGCCTGGCCTGGCACTGACCCATACAGGCCCGGGTCAAACGCTTGAACTGGTCTTGATTGAGCGGGCCATCCGCGGCCAGGCTATTGATATCGCGCTTGGCCGCCACGTCGGACGGCGCGCCCAGATAGCGCGGCTGGCGCACGGCGGTCAGGTCACCGCGTGTAACCTCTTCGCATTGGCAAACCACGATGGAATCGTCGCCGACCTTAAGAAGGGCCGCCATCCAGTCGGTATGATAGGCATGGGCATCAAGGCCAGGGGCCTGCGCTGCCACAGGCGCATCGGCCATGGCCTGACCGGCGATACCGGCAAGCGCTAGGGCCGCAGCGGCACGGCCATGGGCGGCGGCATCTAGGCTGCCCAGACCGGCGCAATCGCCAGTGACCAGCACATTGGCCAGGGCCGTGCTGACCGCGCCGGTACGCTGCGGCACATGGCCGCCAAGGTCTGAGCGCACGGCCAGCTTGCCGCCGAGCACATTGAACAATTCGATTGCGGGCACGACGCCAATCGCCTGACAGACCGTATCGCAAACAAGGGTACGGCTATCGCCGCCGCCGACCGGCGCGATCGTCGCCTGCTCGACCCCATCGGCGCCGCCCTTGGCCGAGACGATCACATGGCCGGTCAAGATCTCAATGCCATGACCGCGCACCTTGTCGGCAAGACCTGCATCGCCCTGGACCGTATCGCGCACCTCAATCAGGGCCGCCACCTTCAGGCCCGCCTCAACCACCATCAAGGCGGTATTGAGGGCCAGATCGCCCGAGCCCAGGATCAAGACCGTATTTCCGGCAAAGGCGTCATAGCGCTTGATCAGGGCATGCAGGCCATTGGCCCCCATGACTCCGGGCTGGTCCCAGCCCTGAAACGACAGGCTAAGATCGCGCGAGCCGGTGGCGAGGATCAGTTGCTTGTAAGCCACCATCCATGAGCGCTCTTCATCGGCAAGGCCAATCGCCGCCTCTGGCATGGCCGCCATGCCGGGACCGTTTTGGAACGCGCCCCAGGCATAGACGCCCAGCGAGACCTCGACGCCCGCCTCAAAGGCCTCTTCCAATTGCGGGTCCGACGCAAACACCTGCTCGATCATGCGGGCCTTATTATCGACCGCCCTTGTCATGCGGCCGCCGAAATAGAGCGGCGTGTCCAGACCCATGAGCGAGGCGGAAACCGGGTTTTCATCGACCAGCAGCACGCTGGCCCCGCCCTTGGCGGCGGCAATGGCGGCGGCCACACCCGCCTGGCCTGCGCCCACCACGACAATATCGGCCTTTTGCTTGGCCGAAGGGAGTTTTCCGGTGATCGAATACCGGTCAATGGTCGGGCTTGTCATCAAACCGCCTCTAAAGCTTGGGAAAGATCTGCAATCAGATCGTCAATGTGTTCCAGCCCCACCGAAATGCGGATGGTGCCGTCATCTATACCGACCTCGCGGCGCTGGGCCTCGGGCACGGCATAATGGGTGGTGGTCGCCGAATGACAGATCAAGGTCTCGGCCCCGCCAAGGCTGACCGCCATCTTGGCCAGCCTAACCTTGTCGAGCATGCGAAACGCCTCAGCCTCACCGCCCTTGATCTTGAACGAAAAGGTCGAGCCTGCGCCCTTGCACTGGCGGTCATAGACCGCCCGCTCTGGCGAGCCCTCAACCAAAAAGCCCAGATAGGTCACGGCCCGAACCTTGGGATGATCTTGCAAAAACGCAGCAATCGCCTTGGCGTTGGCGCATGAGCGCTCAGTCCGCAGGGCGAGGGTTTCCAAGGACCGCAAGACCAGCCAACTGGTCTGGGGGTCAAGATGACAGCCAAACGTCGTGCGCAGGCGCTTTAGGCTGCGCACCATCTCGGCCGAGCCGCTGACGGCCCCGGCCAAGAGGTCACTGTGACCACCGCAATACTTGGTCAGCGAGATCATGGTCAGGTCCGCGCCCCAGCTTAGGGGCGACTGCAGAAGCTGGCCAAGAAAGGTGTTATCGACCACGACAATTGGACGGCGACCGGTCTTTTCCCCCACCGCATCGGCAATGGACCGGATCATGGCAATATCGGCGATCGCAGCCGTCGGATTGGCGGGGCTCTCGATCATCATCACACCCAGCGGCCCGGCCGCGAGCGCCAGATCAACGGCGGCCTGGACGGTGGCCCGGTCGACCGCATTGGTAATGCCAAACGCCTTAACGCCATAATTGGTCAGGTGGCCGTTCATTAGGCCGTCCGTGCCACTATAGATCGGGCGGCTATAGACTAGGCTATCGCCGGGCCGCAGCAGGGCCATAAGCGTGGTGCTCAAGGCCGCCATACCGCTGGAAAACGCTGCGCAATCTTCAGCCCCATCCAGGACCGCCAGCCGCTTTTCGACCATGTCCAGATTGGGATGGTTGAGGCGCGAATAGATATAGGCCCCTGCCCCCTCGCCATCCTTTGGCCCGTCAAAAAACACCCGGTGGGCATCCTTGGCGATCTGGGCCGTGGGATAGACAAAGGTCGAGGTCAGATAGATGGGCGGCTTGGCAGCCCCCTGATGCTGGGCTGGATCAAAGCCATAGCCAATCGCCAGGGTTTCCAGATGCAGGTCTTTGGCGTCATGAGTCATGGCAGGGTCCTAGGCGGTCAGGCGTGCGCGTCGAGATAGACCTGAGCCTTGGCGCAATACCAGTCGATAAACCGCAAAACCAGAATTTCAGCCTCTGGCGAATAGGGACCAGGCTTATAGCCAAGCGAATTGACGCCCTTTTGATTGTTTTCGGCCAGATCGCGGTCCTGGATATTGGTCTTGGTCCAGACCTCGATCAGGTTTTCGACCGTATAATCGACGCCCTCAACCGCGTCCTTGTTCACATACCATTTGGCCGTGACATGGGTCTCGTTAGGACCAACCGGCAGGGCGCTGAACATGAAGGTAAAATCACCTAAGGCGTGACAGAAGGTATGCGGCTCTAGCGCCCAGCGCATGGAGCCAATATCGCCGTCGCCGACGCGGCCTTGCGTCTTGGCAACCAGCGGCTTGCCGTCATGCGACATGGTGACGAAACCGGCATTGAGCGGAAAGCGCATGGCCTGCCACCAGTCGCCCTCAACCGGGCCAACCGGCAGGTTCAAGGCCGCCATGCGCGCATGATAGGCATCCAACTGGGCCTTATCTTCATAGTCAAAATAGGCCGTGGTCCCGGTCGGGAAGCTGGCCGACAATTCGGGGTGGCCCGTCAGGCAGTGATAGCATTCGCGGCCATTTTCCATGACCAGCTTCCAATTGGCCTGTTCTACCAAGACCGATTCATGCGCCAGCTTAGCATTGGCAAAATCATGCGGCGCAAGCAGAGGGCCCGCCTCTTTGCGGAACGCATCGAAAGAAGGTGGGTTGTCGGACAAACAGACATAGACCGTGCCTTCCAAGACCTCGATCGCAATGGGCGTCAGGCCGTGATCGGCCTGTTCAAAATCTTCGGCCATGCGCGGCGCACTGACCAGTTCGCCGGTCAGCTCATAGGTCCATTTGTGATAGGGACAGACCAGCCGCGCGGATGATCCATGGCCGGTCTTGCAGATCTGGGCGCCGCGATGACGGCAGGAATTGTGAAAGGCGCGCAAGACCCCGTCGCGGGCCCGCACGATCACGATCGGCCAGGCCCCGATATTCATGGCCAGGGTGGCACCGGCCTTGGGCAGCTCACATTCAAACCCGATCAGGATCCAGGACTGGCCATAAATCGCCTTCATATCGAAATCGAACACGGCCGGATCATTATAAAGGCCCTGCGGCAGGGCATGACCAATTTTCCGTTGCGCAAAAAGCGCGGCAATCTTGCTCAGATCCGACATATCAACTCCCATAACAAGCCATCAGATTGCCATGGAGCAGGCTCGGCTGGGCAATTCTATTTCCTCATGCGCCTATGTCGTTTTGGAATCTCCAGACAGTACGCTATCAATGCGCTGCGGCTCCCAAACCACCAATCCACCAAACCTCTTGACCAAGACGGCGATTGGCCGTGTT
>CANGEH010000231.1 GCA_947452665.1 Caulobacteraceae bacterium | reverse complement strand
GCCGCCATCTCCCGGCGCGGCGTCACCATCGCCCTGACCACCGACCCAAGCCCCTCGGTGCGAAGATCGACGGCCATGCCATCGCTGCCGACCGTGACGCGCTCGACCAGCAGCCGTGCGATGCGGGCCTGCTCAGCCGGGAACAGGGACTCCCACAAGGCGTCAAAGCCCGTCAGGGCCGCTACCACATCAGGCTGTTCTATCTCGGGGCATTCGCGCTGCGCGGCCTCTATCGCCCGGGCCTCACGAATTGACATCGCCCACCACCGCGCCGTCGTCGAGCGGATGCGCCAGCAGCAGTTTCAAGAAGTAGAGCGGCCCAAACCAAACTAGGCCGGGAAACATCGGCCAATGCAGAAGGCAAAGGATCAGGGCAATCGCGAACAGCCCATGGGCGATGGGACGCCGCAGCCGATGGGGTGAAAGCAGCAACGCGGCACTTGCGACCAGTAGGTAGCCGTACATCTCTAGCGCCGTTCGCCACCCAATTTCCGGGAAGACCATGTGCAGAACGAGCGGATGCAAGTGGACAGCGGCAAATCCGAAGCGCGCCTTGGCATGTTGGCCTGGGCGATGCCACCAGCGCCTAGCGGCAGGCGACGCATTCATGGTGACGCCGCCAGCGATATCGAGGGCGAAGAGCAGCGCGATCGCCCACTGTAGGGGGTTCCAAGCTAAGCCCGTGCTCGCGGCATAGATCCCGACGAAGGCGGTGAAACTCCACGACCAGATCAGATTGATCGCATTCTCAGCCGAGCTTGCGCCGGGGCCTGCAAGGCGGTCCCACATGCCCGACAGGCCGGGTCTGGGAGACAACAAGGTGGAATTGCTCACGACTTGAACGCCTCCATGATTGGGCCGACGACGGGTTGATCGGGATGCCCCCCCAACGCGGCGCAGAGTTGATAGAACTGATCAGGATCAGCCCAGCTCTCGGGCGGTTTAAACCCAGATTGCTTTGGGCCGAGCAGAACCATTAGGGCGAAGGCGGCTGCAGATAGGCCAGTGATTCTGGCCATGCTGTCGGCAAAGCCAGCCGGTTGGCGCGCGACGCACTGGCGCACGAGGGCCAAGTCCAACCCATTGCGTCGACCGGCGACCCGCGCGGCCATGCCCGAGAGCATCGGCCCATGGACGCCACGGGCCGCGTTCCAGAGTGTTTGCCGGAGGTTTGACCAATCGTTCTCGCCTCTCCGGATCTGGCTTAGCATGCCGCCGAACGCTGCGCGCCAGCCCTTCAGCGTGCCGAACTCGTCGTGCAGGACCGCTTGAAGGAAACCGCAGGCCTCATCCATGGTCAGCCGGCCCTGAGTTTGCGCCACGGCTAGTCCTCTCAGCAGACCATTGTTGGCTTGGGGATGAAGCCCGCCCCAGCAGCTTGCTTCGCGCAACTGCCGGAAGCTCCAGGGCAAGGTAACGGGTTCGGGATGCGCGGACTCGTAAAGGCGGTAGTCGCCTAGGTTTTGGCCCATAGGAAAGACCTGCGAACTTCCATAACTCTCGCGAGTGACCGCGTGCCCGTCGCGCCAAGTCAGGCAGGGCCCTGCACCAATGTGCATCGTGTGTTCGGCCACGGCCCGGCCCAGCTCGGTCTTGCCTTCATCGCCGACCGTCCAGGCGACCTCCACAGTCCGCGGTTCGTCAAACCGACGCAGGAGGTCCAGTGCGAGCATGTTGGTGAAACCGGGCGACGCTCCGTGCCCGACATAGAGGGCGACACCCGCAGCCTTTGCTGGTGCATCCAGAGCGATGGCCTCCAGAGTGCTCTCAACGTCATCGTCGATATCAAGATAGTCGATCCCAAGTTCTAGGCACATGGCGCGCACCGGTGCTGCTGTCTTGTGAAACGGCCCGGCGCCATGAATGACCAGGGCAGCCCCGGCGAGACTGGCCCGAAGGTCGGCCTCAATCCCCAGGTCGAGCCCCAGTGTCTCTGCCCGGCTGGTGGGCAGATGCGCATAGAGCCTGCGCATTTCAGTCGTGTTGATATCGAGCAGTCGAAGGCGATGATCCGTGGCGGTTTCTGCCAGGGCCAGGGCGGTAATCGAGGTCATTTGCCCCGCTGCGCCCACAATGGCGATCATGGGCAAGGTCACTTGGCGCGGTCTTCGAGGTCTGGAGATCCAACGACGATGTGGGCAGCTAGGATGACTTGGACATGGCTGCAAATATGGGTCATGACCTCCTCGATGGTGGTCGCGTCGTCGCCAAGCCAAGCGTAGTACTCCCCGTTTCCGCAGGCGGAAATTGCGCTTGAAACGGCTTGGACATTCATTTCAACGCTCAGCAGGCCGACGATCTGATAGGCCTGCAACACTTCGGCGACCTCGGCCTGCATGTCGTTCTCGGCCATCACATACCGAGCGCCGGCATCTCGTTTGGGCCCCTCATTCAGGGCATTCAGCGTCACCCGGCGAAGGAGCCCCCGATCAAAGCTATCGAAAGTCTGAAACATGGTTCCGACCAGTTCCAGAATTGCAGAAGCCGGGTCGTTGGAGAACCCAGTAGAGGTCTTGCGTCTCTGAGAGAGCTGCACGTCAATCTGGCGACCAAAGATCTCTGTCAGGATGTCCAGTTTGGCGGGGAAGAAGTTGTACAACGTCGCCGGGCTAATGTCGGCAGAGGCAGCAATCGCTTCCATCGGGGTGGCATCAAAGCCCCGTTCGGCGAAGAGCCGTTCACCACAGTCCAAGATCAGAGCGCGTCGCTCAGCTTTTTTTCGTGCCCTCAGCCCAATCATCGATTCCATCTTCCCAGTGCGACTGACAAATATTGAGTGACTATAAATTTGGAGTCAATATCGTTTTTATGGAGAAGGACAGATGGTCTTGTCGGCTTAACCCCGCAAAGCGGCAAAGCCCCATCCCAGGCGCCGTGATCACGCAGCCGCGGTCGCGGCCGCCCTGGAGGTAGGGCTCATGCGGGCAGCCCGCGGGATCGACCGGTCAGCCTTCCGGCACGAAGAGCAACTGGTGGGCAATGGGCTGAAGCAGAAGGATCAGGCCCTGTGCGACTGCATCGCGCCCCAGACCCAGCACCTGCGCGCTGCAGGGGGTCTATGTGGTGGCCGCGGGCGGCGAGGTGTTGGGTGCCTAGAGCGGTGGCAAGACGGCACCGGATCAGCTTCCCACCGAGTTGCGGGCTCCGATCCAAGGCCTGGTGGCTGCGATGCGTCAGAGAGAGTTGGCCCGAGGTGCCTTTCCCACCGCAAATGGCCGTTGATTTTATTAGATAATTTTTGATTTCGACCCTGCTGCCCCAGCGCAGGCCCCGCCATGGGGTGTGGATGCCTTGGCCCTAAACAGGTCCGCGGTGAAGATTTAACCAACCGGAGAATAGAAAACGACCTGCCCACCGCGCCGATGTCTCATGCCGCTTGAACGGCTCGAGCGAAGCGGGGCGCTTGACTTGTGGCACGGCAAAGACATCTCAGGACCCATGAAAATCCAGCTTCTTGACCCTGCAACCCTGGGCGAAATCATCGAGATGGCGCTGAGCGACCAGGTCAGCTTCGACCATATCCGCGCCCTGCACGGGCTAGATGCGGACGCGGTAAAGGCATTGATGCGGCAAAATTTGAAATCCGGCAGCTACCGTGCTTGGCGCAGACGTGTCCGTGCTTTTGCCGACCGGCGCGAGGTTTATAAATGAATCCTGATTCCCATTCTTTTGGCTGCAGTGCTAGCCTCAGGGCCATCGCCATCTAGATCGAAGAAGAGGCAAGGTCCGCAAACGGGTCTGGTGTCAATTTACGACCTAAGAGGCCGCGCCGCGCCGATGTCAGCTCCGCTAAACATTGTCTGGTTCAAACGCGATCTGAGGATCGTCGATCACCGGCCCTTAGCATTGGCGTTAGAGACTGGTCCGGTCTTGCCGCTATATATTGTCGAGCCGCAGCTTTGGGCGCAGCCGGATGTCTCCGGACGGCAATGGGCCTTTGCAGCCGAGAGCCTCCATGAACTGCAAAAAGCTCTAGCGGCGCTGGGTCAACCCCTGTGCGTGATGGTCGGCGACGCGGTCCAGATCTTGGGCCAACTGCATAAGGCCCGTGGCATCGCGACCCTATGGAGCCATGAAGAAACCGGCAATGGCTGGACCTATGCCCGCGATCTGGCCGTTGCGGCCTGGGCCAGACAGGCATGCATTCCATGGCGCGAGGTACGGCAGTTTGGCGTGATCCGCCGGTTGAAATCGCGAAAGGGCTGGGCCCAAGCCTGGGACCACGATATGGCGCGCCCGATCACGCCAGCGCCCACGCACCTGACGCCCATCGAAGGCGATTGGCCAATGCATATCCCAAGCGCAGGTGAT
>CANGEH010000230.1 GCA_947452665.1 Caulobacteraceae bacterium | reverse complement strand
GAGGGTATGGGCATCAACATACCATTGGTCGGTCAAGAAGGGCTCGATCACCACGCCGGAGCGGTCGCCAAATGGCTGGGCAATCAGCTTGTCTTCAATCAGACGCAGCAGGCCCATCTCCTCAATCTCGGCAATCACCATCTTGCGGGCGACATAACGATCAAGGCCCAGATAGCGCTCAGGGATCGGCCCAGCCATCTTGGCCTGTTCATCCATGATCGAGATCAAGGACAGGCCGTGGCGGGCCGCGACCTGGAAGTCATTAAAGTCATGGGCGCCGGTAATCTTGACCGCGCCAGAGCCTTTTTCAGGATCGGGATATTCATCAGCAATAATCGGAATCAAGCGATCGGCGATCGGCAAGCGTACAAACCGGCCAATGAATTTTTGATAGCGCGGATCATCGGGATGCACGGCCACAGCGCCATCGCCCAGCATGGTTTCCGGCCGGGTGGTGGCAATCACGATCTCGGTGACGCCATCGATCGCCTCGCCCTCGAGCGGATAGGCAAAGTGCCACATCTTGCCCTGGACTTCGCGGGTCTCGACTTCTAGGTCGGAAATCGCGGTTTGGAACTGGGGGTCCCAATTGACCAGGCGCTTGTCACGATAAATCAGACCCTGCTTGTGCAGGGCGACAAACACCTTGCGCACCGCCTGGGACAGACCCTCATCCAGAGTAAAACGCTCACGGCTCCAATCACACGAGGCGCCCAGTCGGCGCAGCTGATTTTGGATGGTCCCAGCCGAACTGGCCTTCCATTCCCAGACCTTGGCGATAAAGGCGTCGCGGCCCATTTCGCGCCTGGAAACATTACCCTCGGCCGCCAATTGCCGCTCGACCACCATCTGGGTGGCAATACCGGCATGGTCAGTGCCCGGCAGCCACAAGGCCGCCTTGCCGCGCATGCGCTCGAACCGGGTCAGCACATCTTGCAAGGTATTGTTCAGCGCATGGCCAATATGCAGCGAGCCGGTGACATTCGGCGGCGGGATAACCAGGCAAAATGGCTCAGCCGCAGGGTCCTCAGTGGGCGCAAACGCCCCGGAGCTCTCCCATTTGGCATAAAGTCTTGGTTCAGCGGATTTTGGGTCGTAGGTTTTTTCGAGCATGGCCAATCACGTCAGCGCCTGATCTGCGCAAGGAAAAGCCTATAGCAGCACGCCCGCCACATTGCGAAGCGGTGATCGATAATGGGCGACAAATTTGCAGCTAGAAACGGCGCCGGGCAATACGTTCGACTTCTTCATCGACCTTGGCCTGGACAATCGGCAGCAGATTTTCGTCGAGCCATGCCTTGAGCAAGGGGCGCAGCAGCTCGCGCACAACATCCTCAAGCGTACGGCCATCCATGGGCATGGCCACGGTTTGGGCCAGACGATCAAAAGCCGAGGCCGCGGCAGCCTGGGCCACCGTGTCCACCAGGCTCGGCTCCTGCATAGGCGGCACGATGGGGGGCGCTAAGGGCTCCGGCTCGACCTCCAAGTCTTCATCAATGTCAAAACTGAAGGATTCCAGATCTATGGGTTCTGGCTCTGGCGTAGGCGCCTGAACAGGTTGCTCTTCCCTGCCCATTACCGGAATGGTCAATTCCAGCACGTCGTCCTCAAGCCCAAACTCGTCTGGCTCGTCTACAGGGGCTGGTACAATCTCATCGGCATCATCGGAAATGATGCGACGAATGGAGGCGAGGATTTCCTCCATGCTCGGTTCTTGGGCGTTCGATTCGGACATGCCTATGGTCACCGTCTCAGAAAAGATCGAAATTCATTCTACCTAGGCTAGGCGTCTCGAGCCCCTGGTGCAAATTCCAAGATGCACTTGCACCAGATTATCGACAGAAAATGACGAAAAAATACAGGTTAGGGGCGGTTTGCAGCGATTGGGGCGTCGGGCAACATCTCTCTTTGCTGGATTTTTGCACCACCAACGCCATCGACCGTCTCAACGATTCGGTCCCAAGGGGTCAGGGACAGGCCATTTTTGCGGCGATTGAACTTGGATTTGTCATCATAGGGCGTGACCGCGGTATTCAGATTGCGGATTTCAAGCGCGCCCATCGCATTGAGCAATTGTGCGGCCGCCAGATAGGAATCGCGACGGGCATTGACCAGGGCCAGTTCGGCATTGCGCAGTTCTTGCTCGGCATTGAGCACATCCAGGGTCGTTCTTAGACCAACCTGATTTTCCTGCTTGGTGCCCTCAAACGCGATCTGGGTGGCCCGGACCTGTTCTTCATTGGCTGTAATGCTGCTTCGGGTCGCCAAAAGCTGGGCCCAGGCCTGAGACACGGCCTGAACGACCGAACGACGGGCATAGTCCAATTGCAGCCGGTCACTGGTATTCAGTTCAATGGCCTGACGAACCCGCGAATTGATCACCCCACCCGCCACTAAGGGCTGGGTCAAGACGGCTGCGGCTGTAACATCGCGGTCATAATGACCCGAGCCCGAGGCCTGGCTCAGTACCCGGCTTTGGTCGGTAAAGGCCAGTTGCGCCTGGAGGGATAGATTTGGCATCCGCTCAGCCCGTGCAGCCGCGACCCCGGCATTGGAGCCCTGCTCTGTATAGTCGGCTTGCAACAAGACCGGGCTATTACGCTCGGCGGTGGTGAAGGCAAGATCCACTGTGCTTGGCACCTGGGTCAGTTCCGGCTCAGGGGCCAGATCGCCGGGAGCCTGACCAATATTGGCCGTATAGGCGGCGCGGCTGGCGGCGAGCTGGGCTTCTGCAGCGGCCAAAAGCGCCTTGGATCCGGCATAGCGGGCAGCGGCCTGATTAACATCGGTCTTGGTAATTTCGCCCACATCAAACCGGGCCTTGGCCTCGTCGAGCTGGCGCTTGAGCACGGCGACGTTTTCCTGACGGATTTTCAGGCTTTCGCTATCGCGGCGCACATCAATATAGGCCTGGATAACCGTCTGCATCACGCTGGCCTCAACACGGCGCAGACCTTGGCGGGCAGCCAGCACCTGGGCCTCGGCCACGCGCAGAGCGCCAGCTGTACGCCCGCCCGTATAGACCGCTTGTGAAGCGGTGAGACTGGCCGAATTGGTCGTATAGGTGCCGATCGCACTGCCTTGAGGATCGTTATAGCGGCTGGTGCCGCCTAGGCTAAGGCTGGGGCGAGACCCGCCGCGTGCCTGTTCATAGGTTTCTTCCTGGGCGCGAAGCTGGGCGCGTTGCGACAACAGGGTGGGATTGGACTGATAGGCCAGGGCAATCGCCTCGGGCAGGGTTTCGGCACAAGCAGCCCCTGCCATGCCAACCATCAAGACCGCCGCGCTGGCAGCCGCCAGGACCGTTTGACGATAACCTTTGCGCATCTGTCTCTTCCCTAAACCTGTAAAGGCACGATCCCCGCGATCGCCCCTGTCTAAACCTCAAATAGCGCCAGTTTGTGCAAGATGCGAATTAAGCTTTGTTCACATCAACGCCAAACAGCAATTATTATCTAACCGCCCTAGAAGCTAAAGGCCGGCCTTGGCTGGAAACCGGGCAGATAGTGTGGCGCGGCGTCGAAACCATCCCTAGCCGCAAACCCGTCATCCGAGCGCACGTGAATCTTGGCCTTGCCCACCGGCCCCTTACGCTCGACCACGCCAAGACGGCCCTGAGCGTTTAGACCCGCAAGCCAGGCCGCAGGCACACCCGTGACCGCACCCTCACACACGACCACATCGTAGGCTCCAGCCGCGACCGGCGCATCGGCCGCCTGTTCAGTGACCACCAGACCCATTTGCCGAAGCACGGCCGCCGCATAGGGGGCAGCAATAGCCAAGGCGCTTTCGCCCGAACGCGCCTTGAGCAATTGCAAAATCTTGGCAATGTCGCGTGGCGCCATCAGATATTGGCCCGGCGCATATTCGATTTGGGTTTCGGCATAGGCCAGGTGCTCGCGTCCCGCTGGGCAGAAGCTTTCGCGCGCAACACTGCGCATCGCGTCCTGCAGATCGGTATCGGTGACATCGCTGGTGCGGACCTGGCTTTCGACCATGGTCAGTCGGGCGGCGGTATAATCAAAGCTCATCAGATCCATGCCTTGGTCGAAAGCGCCATTTTGAAGCAAGCGCGGACATTGTAAAACCTGCTTATAGGTCGCAGGCGACAGGAAAGGCAATCAGAGCCTTACAAGCCATTGCTCCGGCGGTCCGCATCTGATAGCCAACGGCCTCCGCCCGCAGCGCCTTGCTGCGCCTGCACCGGATGGCCTGGTGGCGGAGTGGTTACGCAGCGGCCTGCAAAGCCGTGTACTCGAGTTCGAATCTCGACCAGGCCTCCATCCCTCCCCTCGTTTTTCAAGCCAAATCGCCAACCG
>CANGEH010000229.1 GCA_947452665.1 Caulobacteraceae bacterium | reverse complement strand
GTCTTGGCCAGTATGGTTACACCGCGTCTCGACGCTCATTCTGAATCCTTGTCTTTTAAGGCCGCCGCCATGACCGATACCGCATCTGATCCCTTACTGTGGCTTGAAGAGGTTGAGGGCAAGACGGCGCTGGACTGGGTGGCGACCGAAAACAAGCGCAGTCTGGACCTCTTGCAAGCTGATCCGCGCTATGAGGCCCTGCATTCGGCGGCCTTGAAGATTGTCAATGCCTCGGACCGGGTGCCCATGCCGTCGTTTCGGGCGGGCGGGATTGATAATTTTTGGCAAGATCAGGACGCTGTGCGCGGGGTATGGCGGCGCACATCTCTAGACAGCTATCGCACCAAGGCCCCGCAATGGGAGACGGTGCTGGATATTGATGCCCTGGCCAAGGCCGAGGGCGCCAACTGGGTCTATAAGGGCGCCGATTGCCTAGCCCCCGACGAGCGCCTGTGTCTGGTTGCCCTGTCCGATGGCGGCAAGGATGCGGTCGCGGTGCGCGAATTTGATGCCGTGGCCAAGGCTTTCGTAAAGGACGGCTTTGCCCTGCCGGCGGGCAAGCAGCAGGCGGCCTGGATCGATCAGGACACATTATTGGTCGGGCGCGAATGGACACCGGGTCTGGTGACGGAGTCTGGCTATCCTTTTGTGATCAAGCGGCTGAAACGTGGTCAAGACCTTGGCCAGGCCACCGAGGTCTTTGCCGGGGCCAAGAGCGATGTCGGGGTCTGGCCGGGCGTGATCCGCGATGCCGATGGCAAACACGTCGCTGACTATGTCACCCGCGCTGTCGGCTTTTTCGATAGCGAAGTGCATGTGCTCACGCCAAAGGGCGCGGTGCGCCTGCCCATACCGACCAAGGCAAGCTTCCAGGCCTATCTCGATGGTCAGGCCATATTCACGCTGGAAGAGGCCTGGGCTGCACCAAACGGCAAGGCCTTTGCGCAAGGCTCACTGATCAGTTTTGATCTGGCCAAGACGATTGCCGATCCAAAGGCGATTAATCCGGTCTTGATCTTGGCCCCCAATGCCCGCCAATCGATCGAGGGCGTGGCCACAACCCGCAACCGCTTGCTTGTCACCCTCACCACCAATGTGGTCGGTGAGGTCTGGTCCTATGCTCATGGCATCAAGGGCTGGAGCGGCCGGGCCCTGGACCTGCCCAAAAATGCCAGCCTTGGCCTGGTCTCGGCCAATGATCGCAATGACCAGATCTTTGTCTCGGTCACCAGTTTCCTTAACCCCACCAGCCTGTGGCTGGGCAGCGCCGATGCGGGCAGCCTAGCCGAGGTCAAGGCGGCCCCTGCGCGGTTTGACGCCTCTGATCTGGTGACCGAGCAATTTGAGGCCACCTCAAAGGACGGCACCAAGATTCCCTATTTTGTCGTGCGCAAAAAGGCCCTGGTCCTGGATGGCACCGCGCCGACCTTGCTTTATGCGTATGGCGGGTTTCAAGTCTCCATGACCCCGGCCTATTCGGGCCTGACCGGCAAGCTTTGGCTTGAGCGCGGCGGGGTCTATGTGCTGGCCAATATCCGCGGCGGCGGCGAATTTGGCCCAGCCTGGCATCAGGCGGGCCTCAAGACCAAGCGCCAGGTGATTTATGATGATTTTGCGGCTGTGGCCGAGGACTTGATTGCGCGCAAGATCACCTCGCCTCGTCATCTGGGCATTCAAGGTGGCTCTAATGGCGGCCTCTTGATGGGGGTGGAGCTGACCCAAAGGCCAGAGCTTTGGCGCGCCGTGGTGGTCCAGGTGCCCTTGCTTGATATGCTGCGCTATAACCAGCTTTTGGCGGGCGCGTCCTGGATGGACGAATATGGCGACCCTGCTGACCCGGTTGAGGGCGCGTTTTTAAGGCAGCTATCGCCCTATCATAATCTGAAAACCGCCGTGGCCTATCCAGAGCCCTTCTTTGTCACCTCGACCAAGGATGACCGGGTCCATCCGGGCCATGCGCGCAAGATGGCGGCTAGAATGCAGGCCATGGGTCTGCCGTTTTTCTATTATGAAAACACCGATGGTGGCCATGCCGCAGCGGCCAATCTGAAAGAGACGGCCAAGCGGGTCAGTCTGGAATTCACCTATCTGACCCGAAAACTGATGGACTGATTTTACGTGAACCAGACCCTGCCCCACTCGCCCTTTGTGTTGGCCGAGCCGCCGCTGCTCAATCCAGCCAAGTTTCGTGACCCCTTGCTCACCGCCAAGGGCGAGGCGCGGGCGAGCATTGCCATGGCGGCCTTAAAGACGCTTTGGTTTAATACCGGCACGCTTTGCAATCTAGCCTGTTTGAACTGTTATATTGAAAGCTCGCCGACCCATGATGCCCTGGTCTATCTGACCGCGGCCGAGCAATTGGCCTATTTGGATGAGATCGCGGCCTTGGGGCTTGCCACCGAAGAAATCGGCTTAACCGGCGGCGAACCGTTCATGAACCCCGACATTATCGCCCTGATCGAGGCGCCCTTGGCGCGGGGCTTTAAGGTGCTGGTCCTGACCAATGCCATGAAGCCGATGGACCATAAAAAAGACGCCCTATTGGCGCTCAAGGCTAGGTTTGGCGACCATCTGACCCTCAGGGTGAGCCTTGATCACTATACCGGCGCGGTCCACGAGGCCGAACGCGGGGCGGGCAGTTGGAACAAGGCCTTGCAGGGCCTGACCTGGCTGGCCGAGCACGGCTTTGGTCTGGCGGTTGCGGGACGAAGCCTGGCCGATGAGGACATGACGGCGGCAAGGGCAGGCTATCAGGCCCTGTTTGATCAGCTCGGTGTGGCGATTAATGCCAAGAGCCCGGCGCGCCTGGTCTTGTTTCCCGAAATGGATGCCCGGGTCGATGTGCCCGAAATCACCACGGCCTGTTGGGGCATATTGCACAAGGACCCGTCCGAGGTGATGTGTGCGTCCAGCCGCATGGTGGTCAAGCGCAAGGGCGCGGCAAGGCCTGCCGTGATTGCCTGCACGCTCCTGCCCTATGATCCTCAATTTGAGCTGGCCAGTGATCTAGCCGGGGCCTTGGGCACGGTTGCCCTCAATCATCCTCACTGTGCCAAGTTCTGCGTGCTGGGCGGCGCGAGCTGCAGCGCCTAGATTTGTAGGGCTTCGGCCAAGAGGCGGCCCTCGACCGCGCGGCTGGAGCCTGCGCGCCAGGCCACGACGATTTCGCGTGAGGGGGCGGCCTCATTGCCGGTGCGGCCAAGCGGGCGAACCGTTACGCTGGCGCGTTCGGCTAGGCCTGACTCAACCGCCATGGCCGGCAAGAGCGATACGCCAAGGCCAGAGCCAATCATCTGGACCAGGGTATGCAAGGAGGTGGCGGCAAAATTGCCCTCGGTGCCTGCCTTGCCCGGCTCCAGCCCGCAGGCGGCCAGGGCATGGTCTCGGAAGCAATGGCCGTCCTCGAGCAAGATCAGGTCGTCGCCATCAATACTGGCCATGGAGACCGGGCCGCCCTGCCCAAGCGGATGGTCGGGCGGCAGGGCTGCGAGCAATTCATCATCACTGACCCTAGCGGTGCGAAGACCCGTCGTGTCATAGGGCAGGGCGATCAGGGCGGCGTCCAGGGCACCCGATTTCAGGCCTGTAACCAGCTTTTGCGTCATGTCTTCGCGTAAGAAGAGGCGCAGTTTTGGAAATTTTTGCCGCAGGATTGGCAGGACCCTCGGCAAAAGGAAGGGCGCAATGGTTGGGATCACGCCGAGCCGAAACCGGCCCGATAGGGGCTGGCCTGCGCTCATCGCCGCCTGGACCAGATCTTCGGCCTGGGCCAAGATCTCGCCGCCCCGGCGCACAGCATCCTCGCCAACAGCGGTCAAGATTACGCCAGACCGGGCCCGGTCGACCACCGGCGCGCCCAATATCTTTTCCAGCTCCTGTATCCCGGCCGACAAGGTGGGCTGGGTGACATAGGCCGCCTCTGCCGCACGGCTGAACGAGCCATGTTCGGCCAGGAGCTTGAGGTATCGCAATTGTCTTAGTGAGGGCAACATGGGCCCATTATAGACGTTTCCTATGCCAAGTTCAAAAACTATCGATTGGCTCTTTCAGGCCATTAGGCGCTATCTCCTCCTCGCGGCGGGCCACGGGGCGTGCCGAGCGTTTTCCTCCCCAGGAGTATTTGTCATGTTGGGCGTTACCCAAACTCTTCCAGACTTCAAGATTGTTGGCGTCAAGCCAGGCTTTAATAACCACGAAGAAGGCGGCGTCAGCGCCTTTGAGGACCTGACCCAGGCCTCCTTCCCCGGCAAGTGGAAGATCATCTTCTTCTATCCAAAGGATTTTACCTTTGTCTGTCCGACCGAGATTGCCGAATTTGCGCGC
>CANGEH010000228.1 GCA_947452665.1 Caulobacteraceae bacterium | reverse complement strand
GCTTCTGTGCCCCCCGATCGTGCCGAGGCCAGCGGCAAGGCTGTGCCTGATGAGGGGCGTCGGCACCAGCTGATCGAAATGACCATTGATAGTCTGGCCCAGTGCGGGTTTGTCGGCTCGACCTTGGCGGAAATTACCGAGCGGGCGGGCGTCAAGCCTGGCCTGGTGGCGCATTATTTCGGCGATAAGGAAGGCCTATTAGAGGCGACGTTTCGCACCCTGACCCGAAATCTCGGGCTGCGTATGCGCGACAGGCTGGGCCAGGCCACCGGCCCGCGCGCGCGCGTCCAGGCCGTGATTGATGCCAATCTCGACCCCAAGGAATTTGATCAACGCACTGGCGCCGCCTGGCTGGCCTTTTGGGGCCAGGTGCCGCATAGCCCGTCTTTGAGCCGGGTTCAGAGCGTCTATCAGCGCCGCATGCTGTCTAATCTTCGGGGCGCGTTGAAGGCCCTGTTGCCGACTGCCGAGGCAGCAAGGCTGGCGGCCATGATTGCGGCCATGATTGACGGGGTCTGGCTAAGGGCGGCCCTGTCCAATTGGCAAGAGGCCGATAGCGGCGGCGCGCGCGCCATGTTGACAGCCTTTGTCGATAGCCGCCTGGCCATGGCTCCAGCCGCGCAATTGCCTGTCGCGCAAGGGCCCGAACTTCATCGCAATCATATTGGTGGCCGTTTCGTAACAGGCTCTGGCCAGACCTTTGATACGATCAACCCCGCCACGGGCGAGGTGATTGGCACGGTTGAGATCGCCGACGAAGCCATGGTCGAACGCGCTGTCACGGCAGCGCAAAACGGCCAAAAGATCTGGGCCGCTATGACCGGGGCTGAACGCGGCCGGGTATTGCACCGCGCCGCCGAATTGCTGCGCGCTGCCAATGACGAACTGGCATTACTCGAGACGCTTGATACCGGAAAACCGATCCAGGAGACCTCGGCCGTCGATGTGCTGTCTGGAGCCGATTGCCTTGAATACTATGCGGGTATGGCGGCAACCTTGGTTGGTCAGCATGTCGATCTGGGCCGTCAGGCCTTTGGCTATGTCCGGCGCGAACCCTTGGGCGTGGTCGCCGCGATCGGGGCCTGGAATTATCCAATCCAGATTGCCTGCTGGAAGGCGGCCCCGGCCTTGGCTTGCGGCAATGCCATGATTTTTAAGCCGTCGGACATGACGCCGCTAACGGCGCTAAGGCTAGCGGAGATCTTTGTTCAGGCAGGCCTGCCTGACGGCGTGTTCAATGTCGTCCAGGGCGGGGTCGAGACCGGGCGGCTATTGTCGCGCCACCCAGCGATCCAAAAAATCTCCCTGACGGGCGCCGTCGAAACCGGCAAGAGGGTCATGGCCGATGCAGCCACGACCCTAAAATCGGTAACCATGGAATTAGGCGGCAAGTCGCCCCTGATCGTGTTTGACGATGCTAGCCTCGATAATGCCGTGTCCGGCGCCTTGATGGCCAATTTCTATTCAGCCGGCGAGGTCTGTTCCAATGGCACGCGCGTGTTTGTGCATTCCGCGATCAAGGCGGCCTTCCTGGAGAAGCTGCTCGCGCGCACGGCCCAGATGGTGATTGGCGATCCGCAAGATGGGGCGACCCATGTCGGGGCCCTGATCTCGAAGGATCATATGGCCAAGGTGCTGGGCTATATTGCAAAGGGTAAGACGCAGGGCGCCAAGCTCTTGTGCGGCGGTGAGGCCTTGACCCATGGGGCCTTTGCCAAGGGTAATTTCGTTTCGCCCGCCGTGTTTGACGGCTGCACCGACGATATGGCGATTGTGCGCGAGGAAATCTTTGGCCCGGTCATGTCGGTCTTAAGTTTTGACGATGAGGACGAGGTCGTGGCCCGGGCCAATGACACGGCTTTTGGCCTGTCAGCGGCGGTCTTTACCAATGACCTGACCCGCGCGCACCGGGTGATTGCACGGCTTGAGGCCGGGACCTGCTGGATCAATCAGTACAATGTCACGCCGATCGAGCTGCCGTTTGGGGGCTATAAGCAGTCGGGCATTGGCCGGGAAAATGGTCATGCAGCCATTGAGCACTATACCCAACTCAAGAGTGTCTATGTCGCGCTAGGCGACATTGATGCGCCCTATTAGGCCGCCGGCAATGACCCAGGTTTTTGATTATATTATTGTCGGCGCAGGCTCTGCGGGCTGTGTTTTGGCCAACCGCCTGAGTGAGGACGGCAAGCATTCGGTTCTGGTGCTGGAATCGGGCGGCAGCGACCGGTCCATCTTCATCCAGATGCCAACGGCCCTATCCATACCGATGAATAATCCGCGCTATATCTGGGATTATGAGGCTGAGCCGGAACCCGCGCTGGGTGGGCGGCGAATTCATACGCCAAGGGGCCGGGTGCTGGGCGGGTCTTCCTCGATCAATGGTCTTGTCTATATTCGCGGCAATCCCCTTGATTTCCAGCGTTGGCAGGAGGAGGGGGCACGCGGCTGGTCTTATGCCGATGTCTTGCCCTATTTCAAGCGTGCTGAGGACCGGGCCGAGGGCGGCGATGCCTATCGCGGCACAGGCGGCCCGCTCAAGACCCAATATGGCAGCCTTAAAAACCCGCTGCATGCGGCCTGGATGCAATCGGCAAAAGCCGCGGGCTATCCCATGACCAGCGACGTCAATGGCCGCCAGCAAGAAGGCTTTGGCCGCATGGACATGACGGTCGGGGAGGGGCGGCGCTGGAGCGCGGCCAATGCCTATCTTAAGCCGGCGCTAAAGCGGCCCAACCTGACCGTTTTAACCGAGGCCCTAGTGTCCAAGGTCGTGTTCGAGGCCAAACGCGCTGTTGGTGTTCGCTATAGCCGGGGCGGCCAAGTCTTTGAGGTCAAGGCCAGGGCCGAGGTGATCTTGGCTGGGGGCGCGATCAATTCGCCGCAACTGTTAAAACTGTCCGGTATTGGTCCGGCAGCAGAGCTGGCCAGCCACGGACTGGATGTCATCTGCGACCGCCCTGGCGTTGGCGAAAACCTGCAAGACCATTTGGAATTCTATTTCCAGATCGCCAGCAAAAAGCCGATCACGCTTTATTCAGCCATGACCCCCATAGCCAAGGCCCTGATCGGCGCACGCTGGATCTTGTTCAAGAACGGGTTGGGCGCGACCAATCACTTTGAAAGCTGCGGCTTTATCCGCAGCCGCGCAGGGATTGCCTATCCCGATATCCAGTATCATTTCTTGCCGCTCGCTGTGACCTATGATGGTCAGTCCATGGCCAAGCAGCATGGCTTTCAGGCTCATGTTGGCCCCATGCGGTCCAAGAGCCGGGGCTGGGTGCGGCTAAGATCGGCTGATCCCGCGGCAAAGCCTGAAATCCGCTTCAACTATATGAGCCACCCGGATGACTGGAGCGAGATGCGGGCCTGCGTTCGTCTAACCCGCGAAATCTTTGCGCAAGGCCCGTTTGATCCCTATCGCGGCGAGGAATTGCAGCCGGGCAAGGATGCGATCAGCGATGAGGCCATTGACGCCTTTATCCGCGACAAGGTCGAGACCGCCTATCACCCGTCCTGCAGTTGCAAGATGGGCCGCGAGGACGATCCCATGGCTGTGGTGGATTCTCAGGCCCGCGTTATTGGTGTGACTGGCCTAAGAGTGGTTGATGCCTCGATCATGCCCTCGATCACCACGGGCAATCTGAATGCCCCGACCATTATGCTGGCGGAAAAGGCGGCTGACCACATTCTCTTCAAGCCCTTATTGCCGCCATCCAATGCTGACTTCTATCAGGCCGCCAATTGGGAAACGGCGCAGCGTTGATGGGCGATTGGCAAACCCGTTTTGACCTGGGCACCGGGACTTTAGGTGCAAGTGTTTAAGGCCAAGAAATAGCCGCGGTTTGGGCATGGGCCCATGAATAAGTCGGCTTAAGAGGGGATTTAGCGATGACCAAGTCTAAGACGATCCGGGCTGGCATGATCCGCCAACTATTATTGACCAGTGCTGCGGCCAGCGCAATCTTGGCGCTCCCGGCCTTTGCCGCAGAGCCTGCCGCATCGACTGCGCCCGAAGCTGAACAGGTCGATACGATCTTGGTGACCGCTCAGCGCCGCGAACAGCGCCTGCAAGATGTCGGGATCGCAGTTTCGGTGGTCGGCGCGCAGCAGATTGCAGCCATGGGCCTGAAGGACTCCACCGATCTGGTGCGCAGCATACCTAGCCTGAAGCTGAACGAATATACGCCCTCAGCGGTTGTGTTTAACATTCGCGGCGTCTCGCAAAACGATTTTGGCGATGCGCAAGAGCCGCCAGTTGCTGTCTATCAAGACGATTCCTATGCCAGTTCGTTCATCTCATCGGGCTTTCCGATGTTTGACCTGGCCCGTGTCGAGGTCCTGCGCGGGCCACAAGG
>CANGEH010000227.1 GCA_947452665.1 Caulobacteraceae bacterium | reverse complement strand
GCCTTTGCCCTTAAGCCCGGCCAGGTCAGCGGACCGGTTCAAGGCACCCTAGGCCTTGGTGTGATCAAGCTGCTTGGCATTACGCCGGGCCGCACGGTCAGCCTGGCTGAGATCCGTCCGCAACTGGAAGCCCAGTTGCGCGGCGATGCGGCTGCCCAAAAAATCTATGACACGGTGCAAAAGTATGAGGACGCCCATACGGGCGGCGCCTCCCTGACCGAGGCGGCGCAAAAGGCTGGCGTCATGGCCGTGTCCCTGCCCCCGGTTTCGCAAAAGGGCGGCGACCGGATGGGCCAACCCGTCCCTGGCCTGTCGGAAAAACTGCTTCGCGCGGCCTATGGCCTGCCCGAAGGCGGCGAGAGCGATGTCGAGGACGAGACCTCGGGCGAATATTATGCCGTCAAGGTCGATAAGATTATCGCCCCGGCCCTGCCCAATCTGAATGATATCCGCGTGCCCCTGACCCGGGCTTGGCTGAGCCAAGAAATGATGAAGCGTCTGCAGGCCAAGGCTGATGAGCTCATCGCCCGCGTCAAAAAGGGCGAAAGCCTGGAAGCCGTCGGGGCCTCTATTGGCGCGCCGGTGGGTCATGTTAGCAATCTAAACCGCTCGGAAGCCCAGAACATCCACACCCTTTCGCCCGATATTCTCGGCAAGGCGTTTGGAGCCAAGGCGGGCGAGACCTTTACCGGCCCTGACGTCCAGTTTGGAGTTGTGGTGGCTAAGCTCAATAGCATCACCCCCGGCAATCTGGCCCAGGCCGCAAGGATTGCTGAGGACCAGCGCCCCCAAGTGACCATGCAATTGTTTGACGAGTTGGGCCAACTGGGCCGCAAGGCCGCCCGCATCGCCGTCAAGGCCCAGATCGACAGCAATCATGGCCGTCAGGCCCTCGGTCTGGCGCCTATCGATAGCCGCAAGGCCGTCGATGATACGGCGAGCCCCGCCAAGCCCGCCCCGGACAAGGCCAAATGAGTTTCCAGCCGGCCTCGGACGTTTTTGAAAGCACCTATGCTGCGGGACAGGCCCAGGTGGTCTGGACCCGGATCATTGATGATCTGGAAACCCCGGTTTCGGCCTATCTCAAGATCGGCCATGGCCGCACCTATGCGTTTCTCTATGAATCGGTAGAAGGCGGCACCTGGCGCGGGCGCTATTCGATTGTGGCCATGAAGCCCGATCTCGTCTGGCGCTGCCGGGGCAATCAGGCGCAGATCGCCGAGGGCGAGGCCGCAATAGCTATCGAAAACTATCATCCTCAAGCGGGCGGTGCTCTAGACAGCCTGCGCGACCTGGTCGCCCGCTCGCAATTTGCGCTGCCCAAGGACCTGCCGCCCATGGTGTCGGGCCTATTTGGCGCGATCGGCTATGACATGGTGCGGCTGGCCGAGACCTTGCCAGACATCAATCCCGATGCCCTAGACCTGCCCGACGGGGTCATGATCCGGCCCCAGATCGTCGCCGTCTTCGATTCCATCGGCCAAGAAATCATTCTGGTCACCACGGTGCGCCCTGGCCCACTCAGTGCCAAGGAAGCCCATGCCGCGGCGGTTCAGAGGCTCGAAGCCACGATTGCCGATCTGCGCCGCCCGCTAGCGCATCACGCGCCACGGCCCGCCTATGATCCGGGTGAGTTTACCTCGCCGCTCAGCCGCGAGGCCTATAAGGCCATGGTCGAAAAGGCCAAGACCTATATCCGGGCGGGCGATATATTCCAGGTGGTACCGAGCCAAAGGTTCCGCGCGCCGTTTGCGCTAGACTCGTTTGCGTTCTACCGGGCTTTGCGGCGAATGAACCCCTCGCCCTATCTGTTCTTCCTCAATTTTGGCGGGTTTCAGTTGGCTGGCTCGAGCCCCGAAATCATGGTGCGGCTGCGCGATAACAAGATCACCATTCGCCCCATCGCTGGCACCCGCCCGCGCGGCAAGACACCGGAAGAAGACCTGGCCCTAGAGCAGGACCTCTTGAATGACCCCAAGGAGCTGAGCGAGCACCTGATGCTGCTCGATCTTGGGCGCAATGATGTTGGCCGCGTCGCCATGTTGCAAAAGCCAGGTCAAAATGACCCCAGCCCACAAAAGCCCAGGTCTGGCCCCAATGTGCGCGTCACCCAAAGCTTTGGCATAGAGCGCTATAGCCATGTCATGCACATTGTCTCAAACGTCGAGGGCGATGCACCGCAAGGCGTCGATCCGGTCGATGTGATCATGGCCGCCCTGCCCGCTGGCACCGTGTCTGGCGCGCCCAAGGTTCGGGCCATGGAGATTATTGACGAGCTGGAAAGCGAAAAGCGCGGCATCGGCTATGCCGGGGCAGCAGGCTATATCAGCGCCGATGGCTCGGTCGATACCTGTATTCTGCTGCGCACGGCCCTGTTCAAGGACGGCATCATGTATGTCCAGGCCGGCGGCGGCGTCGTCGCCGATAGCGACCCCGATGCTGAGTATGAAGAGACCCTGCACAAGTCGGCGGCCTTGCGGCGCGCGGCGGCTGAGGCTTGGCGGTTTAGCTAGGCCCCAGCACTCACCTCACCCCCCGCTCCACCGAGATCGGCACCGTCACGGACGGCCGGGCCAGGATCACAGTCGCTGCAAAGGTCAAGGCTGCCGCTGCGGCAAAGGTCGCAGCGGCGAGCATGGTCAAGGGGGTTACCGGCCTTGGTTCTGGCCGGTTCAATTGGCGAAGTTCGATCAAGGCCTCTTCAAGGGTCTGGGTGTCAACGGGACGGTCCAGCAAGATATCGGTCATGGGCCTCGACTCAAAACGCAGGTCTGAACCCTAAGTTGCCAAAAATCCGGCCATCTGCCTAGCCCACCGCCGCCGCTGATTTCAAGGCAAAGCCCTCATAGCCCTTGGCGGCCACATCATCGCACTTTTCGCGGTAAAGCCCGACCCCGCCAATATAGGGCATAAAGACCCGCGGCTTGCCCGGAATATTGGCCCCCAGATACCAGGACGAGGCCTGGACATGCAGGGTCATATTGGCGACCTCATTGACATGATCAACCCAGGCGTCCTGCGCGTCTGGCATGGCCTCAATACTGGCCAATTGCCGCGCTTGTAGATGGCCAATACAGTCGCTGATCCATTCGACATGCTGCTCGATCGAGACCAACATATTGGACAGGACCGAGGGACTGCCAGGGCCGGTGACGGTAAACAGGTTTGGAAAACCCGCCACCATCAGGCCAAGATAGCTGCGCGGACCGGCCTCCCAGACTTCGCTCAAGGCCTGGCCGCCCTTGCCTTGGATCTGGATCCTGCTCAGCGCGCCGGTCATGGCGTCAAAGCCGATGGCAAACACAATGGCATCGACCGTGATCTCTTCACCGCCGACCTGAACGCCCTTGGCGGTGATGCGGTCAAGCGGGCTGGCATTAAGATCGATCAGGCTGACATTGTCGCGATTAAAGGTCTCATAATAGCCGGTATCGACGCAAAGCCGCTTGGCGCCAAATGGGTAGTCCTTGGGCACCAGGGCCTCAGCCACCTTGGGATCCTTGACCATGGCGCGGATCTTATCGGCGACAAAGGCCGCCGCCGTATCATTGGCGGCCTTGTCTATGCCCATATCGGCAAAGGTTGCGCCAATGCAAAACCCGCCCTTGGCCCAGCGTTCCTCGTACCGCGCCTGACGCTCTTCGGCCGAGACCTCCATGGCCAGGATCTCGGTCGGATCAGCGGCATATATGCCTGAGGCTGATGTCCTTTGCGCCTGGCGACGGGCGGCGCGATTGGCATTCCAGTCGGCCAGTGCCGCAGGATCGATCGGCGCATTATGGGCTGGGACGCTGTAATTGGGCGTTCTTTGCAGCACATAGATATGGTCGGCCTGGGCGGCGATCTGGGGGATGGACTGGATGGCGGAAGAGCCCGTGCCAATCACTGCGACCCGCTTACCGGTAAAATCCACACCCTCATGCGGCCAACGGCCCGTGTGATAGGTCGGGCCCTTAAACTGATCCTGGCCCGGGAAGTTGGGCTCATTGGGCACGGACAGACAGCCCGTGGCCATGATGCAATAGCGGGCCGAGACGGCCTGGCCGCGATCAGTGCGAACGGTCCATAGCGCGCTGGCCTCGTCATAGGTGGCCGATTGCACCCTAGTCTCAAGCTGGACATCGCGCCGCAATTCAAACCGGTCGGCGACATGGTTGATATAGCGCAGCAATTCGGGCTGGGTGGAATAACGCTCGGTCCAGGCCCATTCGTCCTGCAAGGCCTCGTCGAAGGAATAGGAATATTCCTGGCTCTCAACATCGACCCGTGCGCCGGGATAGCGGTTCCAATACCAGGTGCCGCCAACGCCATCACCGGCCTCATACACCCGCGCGGTCAGGCCAAGCTGGCGCAATTTATGCAACATATAGAG
>CANGEH010000226.1 GCA_947452665.1 Caulobacteraceae bacterium | reverse complement strand
GATCATAAAGCCCTTCGGCTTGTTTGAGCCGCACCACCGCCCGGCGATAGTCCTGATAATCGCGGCCCTTGATGCCAACCACGCGCGGCCCAAGCCTTAGGGGGCTGGAAGCGGGTTTGGGGTCAGGCGTTTGAAAACCTAAATGATCAATGCCGATGCCGAGCCTTTGCAGGACGCCGGGGGCCGCAATGGCCTTGAGCGGACGGGCGCTGGAGACGGTATAAAATCCCGGCGCGCCCTGAAACACGGCCGGGCGATGATTGAGCCATAGTCCCGCGACCTGAACCTTGCGCGCAATACGGATGGGCTGTTGGGGACCGCGCACCACGACAACCACATCACAAGGCTGATCGCGCGGGCTAAACACCGCCCCATAGAGCACAATCGTCTCACCATGATAGCTGGATGTGACCTCAACCTGTGTGCTGGTCAAGGCCGCGGAGAGATGGCTGGTGGCGGGCACATAATCCATAGCCACGGCCCCTAATGCCCCAGACCGGAAAGCAGCACGAACGGATCCTTGGGCGCAACAAACACGCCAAGGCCCATCTGCAATCCAACCAAAAGCACAATCAAGGCCAGCACAATGCGCAATTCCTCAGCCCGAAACCGCGACGAGGCCCGCGCCCCTAATTGCGCCCCGATCACACCGCCAAATATAAGCAAGGTGGCCAAAACAAGATCGACCGTCTGGTTGCGTCCGGCCTGCATAACCGTAACCACGGCGGTCGTGATAATGATCTGAAACAGGCTCGTGCCGACAACCATGCTCGCGGGCATGCGCAATAGATAGATCATGGCTGGAACCAGCACAAAACCGCCGCCAACCCCCATAACGGCCGATAAGAGGCCGACAAATGCGCCAATCCCCAAGGGCGGTAGGACGCTGATATAGAGCCGAGACCTCGGAAACCTGATCTTGAATGGCAGGCCATATAGCCAAGCCGGGCGACGATCCTTGGGTTCAGCCGCTGGCGCGCCGCGTTTACGACGCAGCAAGGCCGATACAGATTCGGTCAGCATTAGGCCGCCGATCACGCCGAGAAAGATCAGATAGGATAGGGCCACGACCAGGTCTGCCTGACCCAGCACCCGCAAGATGCGAAACCCCTCGACCCCAAGCACCGAGCCGACAATACCGCCCGCCGCCAACACACCGCCCATGCGAAAATCAACCGATCGCTTGCGGCTATAGGCAAATACACTCGAGGCGGAAGAGGCAACGACGTGATTGGCCTGGCTAGCGACAGCAACGGCCGGGGGTATGCCCATAAACACCAAAACCGGCGCCATCAAAAAGCCGCCGCCAATGCCAAACAGTCCCGATATAAAACCCACAACCAGGCCAAGCACCACCAATAGAGGCGCATTCACCGAAACCTCGGCTATGGGCAGATAGATATCCAAACCTCAACCCTTTTACGCACCAAGACCGAGGTGGCAGCGGTCCCCAAGCTGGGCTATCCCCTAAGGCAAGGCCTTGGTCCAGGATGCAGACCAAGTGTCTTGCACGGGCGCTTCGGTGTCTAGGGCCTTGGGAACATCCGCAGCCACGCCATCGTCAAACCCATTGGTAAAGGTGGCATCAAACTGTTGCACGTCAAAGACAAAGTCATTGGCATCAAACGCTTCAGTCGGATCGGTCGTCATGGGCGCGGTCAAATCCTGCCAGTCCGGACGTATGGAGGAGAAGGAATCGGCAACCAGCCCAGGCGACGCGTCCTCGGTTTGCGCCTTGCGCGGGGTCTTGCCATGCTCCTGGGTTAGGTGCCGATCCAGCCGCGCCCTAGCCTCATCGAGCAAGTAGGCAATCCGGTCCTCGCTCTGACGCACACGGTCGGCCAGATCATTGGCCGAACGGTCGGCCCGTTCGGAAATATGATCGACGGCGCGGGCCACCTGTGTGCCGACATCGTCCGAGGCCTGTTGGGCCCGGCGCTCGGAATGGGACAAACGCTCGCTGATGCGCTCTATGACCCGGAACATCTCGCCCTTCAGCCGGTCTATTGCCTGGGTGCGGGTGCGGTCCGCCAAGGTTAGGCGCTGGTCCATGCTGGTACCGAGACGGGTGATTTCGCTGCCCATGGCCAACAAGGCCTCGCCCGTCCGCTGGTCGCTAGACCGAACCTGCTGGCCAACTTGATCGAGCGCAGCATTGACGGCGTCAAATCTTTGGCCAACCTCAGTGGCCACAATCTCGCCAACCTCGCCCCGGACCGTTTGCATCTGGGCCTTAACGTCCTGTGACAGGACCCCCAAACGTTGCGCGACCCCGGCACTGGCTTGGGCCGCTTCCGCCTGTCCCTCGGCTTGAACCAGACGTATGCGATCGTGTAATTGGCTAATGGCCTGTTCAAGCCGCGCATGCGCCGCGATCTGGTTGGTTTCGGCCTGCTCAAGGGTCTCAGCCAGGGTCCTAGCGGCAATGTGGGACTGCTCGGCCATTTCCTGGCCCGACTGGGCCAGACTTTCGACCTGATCGACCCGCGCATTCACCAGGCCCAATTGGTCATGGATCTGGCTCAGGGCCGATTGAGACTGGCCCTGGTCACGGCGCATCAGTACCACCACCTTGCTCATGGCCCCTTCGAGCGCGCGCAGTCCGGTCAAGGCGCGGGCGGCAGAGGTGTCGGCACCCATGGCTTGCAACCTGCGCTGCAGCTTGACCTGGTCAGAGCGCAGGCCTTGCAGGGCCTGCTCAAAGCCCGCTAGGCGGTCACGCACCTGCGCCTGGTTTTGCGTTATTTTATCGGCGATTTCGGTGAGCGACTGCTCGCCAAGGCCTGCTCGGTTCTCAACCTCTGCAAGCCGCAAGGCCACCCGCTCGGCCTGGTCGGCCAGCTCACGCGGCGTTGGCCCAAAGTGGCCCTGACCGTATCCGTGACTAAGCCCGGGGCCGTATCCGGCTGGCGGATAGTTAGGGTTGACATAAGGCGCCGGGCTGTAGGTCTGCGCCGGCAAGCCCTCTTCGCGCAGGACCTGATGCAGCCAGTCGCCCAAGGACAAGCCAGCCTGATAGGCCAGATCCTTGGCGATCTCGCGGGCTTTGGGATCAAGGCCCCTTACGCTCCAAGGTTGGGCAGACGACATCCGAATCTTTCACTGAGAACCACAATGAAAGCTAGCCATCTATCTATGGTGTGTAAACGCTAGGGTTAACACAAAATGAAGGATTATGGTGGTCTTGCCAAAATTACGTCCCTAGGTCATTAAGGGCTATGGATCAGATAACAACCCTCGCAATCATCGGCCTGTGTATCGGCCTTGGCTTGTTCTTTGCTTGGCGCGGCGCACAGCCGCCGAATGTGTTGAAGGGCCCGCGCCTGGTGCCCTATAATTTCCTGATGCTGGTTTGTATTGCCATTGGCCTGATGATGCTGGTGCATCTGGCCAATATCCACGGCATCGTCACCGGCAATCAGGTCCAGCGCTAGGGCTTAGGCCGCGATCTCAATCGGCTCAGCCACAGGCCTTCGCGGGCGCTTGATAAGACCGGCCATACCCCCTGATGTTAACATACTGACATCGGCGAGCAGCATGGGTATGGCCCATTTGTTTGGCGCCGCGACATAGCGCGGCTGCCAGATCGGATCATACTTGTCCTTATAACGGCGCACGCCGCGGAAATTGTAAATCTCCTCGCCGCGTTCAAACAAGAGCCGGCCCACGCGCGACATGATCGGGGCCAGGGGTCGGTCCTCAAGCCCCGCCAGCGGCGCAACCCCAAACTCAAACGCGACATAGTCTTGCGCCGCGCCCCAATGCAGGAGCTCAACAAACAGATAGTCCATCACATTCTTGGGCGCATCTTGGCTATAGCGCATCAGGTCCATCGAAAAAGCACTGAGGTCTGGCGTGGTCCAGATGGTAGCAAAGGCGACAATCTTGTCCTCGACCCGCACCAGGGCACACGGAAACTCCGACACATACCCTTCAACAAACCCGCCCATGGAAAAGGCCTTATCGCCGCCGGAATGGTGTGACAACCAATTGTCAGAAATCGCCTCAAGCTCGGGCAAGAGGGCACCGACCTGATCGGCCGTCACCACCTCAAATACGGCCCCCACCTCGCCAGCCTTTCGCCAATTACGGCGCAGCACCTCGCGCTTGCGGCCCTTGAGGCTAAAACTCTCGAGCGGCACAGCGGCCGACTCGCCAGTCTTTTGGATGGCAAAGCCTAGTTCAACCACTTCGGGCAAGATGTCCGGACCTATGCCATAAATCGCCGGACGCGCAGCATGGGCATCGGCCAGTTCGCGAAACCGCCATAAAAGGTCCATCCGCTCTTCGCGCTTGCCAACCGGGGGGCCCAGCGCAATCCAGGACCGGCCGCGCACGCCAAACATCAAAAAGCTTTCCCCCGAGGGCGAAAACAAGAAG
>CANGEH010000225.1 GCA_947452665.1 Caulobacteraceae bacterium | reverse complement strand
CCAGGCTGGGTATGATCATTCCTAATTCTTCATTACCAGCTTTATTGCCGATCATCTGGCCTTTCATGCCGCGCGTCTGAAGGCCTAGGCTTTTTATGGACTGAAATCAGCAGGGGTGGGCACGCGCCCTATCGCCCGCCCCTGCGAACAAGGTTAGAAGACCAACCCATGAGCAAGATTCCCCCGCCCGCCGCCGCCGCCAAGTCTATGGCTGAATATGCCCGCGAATTTGGTCTAAAGGCTGAAGAATATGACCTGGTCCTGACCCGATTGGGCCGCGAGCCCAATCTGGTGGAACTGGGCGTGTTTAGCGTCATGTGGAGCGAGCACTGCTCGTACAAGTCTTCGCGCAAGCATTTGCGCAAGTTCCCGGTCACGGGGCCGCGCGTTTTGCTCGGTCCTGGTGAGAATGCCGGTGTGATCGATATTGGCGACGGCCAGGCGGCTGTGTTCAAGATGGAGTCGCACAACCACCCCTCCTATATCGAGCCTTATCAGGGTGCGGCCACGGGCGTTGGCGGCATTATGCGCGATGTCTTCACCATGGGCGCGCGGCCGATTGCCCTGCTCAATGCCTTGCGCTTTGGTGAACCGTCTCACCCCAAGACCCGGCGTCTGGTCTCGGGCGTGGTTAGCGGTATTGGCGGCTATGGCAATTGCGTGGGCGTGCCGACCGTGGGCGGCGAGACCCAGTTTCATGCCGGCTATAATGGCAATATCCTGGTCAATGCCATGTGTGTTGGCCTAGCCGATGCCGACAAGATCTTTTTGTCTGCGGCCCCGGCATCGGGGCTGCCAGTGGTCTATTTTGGCTCCAAGACCGGCCGCGACGGTATTCATGGCGCAACCATGGCCTCGGCCGAATTTGATGAGGATTCAGAGGACAAGCGCCCGACCGTTCAGGTTGGCGATCCGTTTGCCGAAAAGCTGCTGATCGAGGCGACGTTGGAACTCATGGGGCTTGGCGCGGTTGCCGCCATTCAGGACATGGGGGCGGCGGGCCTAACCTCGTCCTCGGTCGAGATGGCGGGACGCGGCGGCCTTGGCATTGCACTGGATCTTGATGCTGTGCCCCAGCGTGAAGAGGGCATGAGCGCTTACGAGATGATGCTGTCGGAAAGCCAAGAGCGGATGCTGGCCATCCTCAAGCCCGGTCGTGAGCCCGATGCCTATCGCGTCTTCGAAAAATGGGGTCTGGATGCGGCCGTGATCGGCTGGACCACCGATACCGGACGGATTGTGCTAAAGCATAAGGGCGAGGTGGTTTGTGACCTGCCGCTGGGTCCCCTAGCCGATGATGCACCGCTCTATGATCGCCCCTGGGTCCAGCCGGAGCTTCAGCCGCGCCTAACCCCCGAACAGGTGCCAGCCCCAACCGACTGGCGCGCTTGCGTCTTGGCGCTCCTATCCACGCCGGACATGGCTTCTAAGCGTTGGCTGTGGGAGCAGTATGACCGCCATGTTATGGCCGACACCCTTGCCGATAGCGCCACCAGCGCTGATGCCGGTATGGTCCGCGTTCATGGCACCCGCAAGGCCCTGGCCATGACCAGTGACTGCACGCCGCGCTATGTCCAGGCTGATCCCTATGAGGGCGGCAAACAGGCTGTGGCCGAGGCGTGGCGCAATCTGACGGCTGTGGGCGCTGAGCCCATCGCCATCACCGACAATCTCAATTTTGGCAATCCAGAGCGGCCTGAAATTATGGGCCAGATTGTTCGGGCCATTGACGGTATGGCCGAGGCCTGCCGGGTTTTAGACTTCCCCGTCGTGTCGGGTAATGTGTCGCTCTATAATGAGACCAATGGCGTGGCCATTCCGCCAACCCCCACCGTTGGGGCGGTGGGCCTACTTGCCGACTATGGCCGCAGGGCTGGCTATAGCGGTTTGCAGGACGGTCAGACCCTAGTCTTGATCGGTGCCTCCACCGGCGAGTTGGGCGCATCCATCTATTTGCGCGACCTTTTGGGCCGCGAAGAGGGCGCGCCGCCGCCGGTCGATCTGGCACAGGAACGCCGCAATGGCGATCTGGTGCGGGGCCTGATCTTGGATGGCCTAACCACGGTGGTGCATGACCTATCCGATGGCGGCCTATTGATCGCGGCGGCGGAAATGGCCATGGCCTCAAATATGGGCGTTTTCCTGACCTTGCCCGGCGACCTGCCCGACCATGCGCAATTGCTGGGCGAAGATCAGGCCCGGTATCTGGTCGCCTTGTCTGCGGGTGATCTAGACACGCTCGATAGTCGCGCCGCGGCGGCTGGCGTGCCTTATCGGGTGATTGGTCAGGCCGGAGGTTGTGAGTTGGCGGTCTCAGGTCTGGGCGGGCTCTTGTTTGCCCTCGATCTTGATGATCTGCGCGCAGCCCACGAGGCCTGGATGCCCGCCTATATGGACGCCCCAGCCTAAGCGATCTGGGTTTAGAGTTTAAAAGGTTTCAATCCATGCCCATGCCCGCCTCCGCCTTGGAAGCCGATTTACGAGAAGCCTTCCCCGATGCCGTGATCGAGATTCAGGATCTGGCCGGGGATGGCGATCATTATAGGGCGCGGATTGTGTCCTCAGCCTTTGCCGGTCTTAGCCGGGTGCGGCAGCATCAGCTGGTCTATGCGGCCCTCAAGGGCAAGATGGGCGGCGCCCTGCATGCCCTGGCGTTGGAAACAGCGCCGCCAACGGTCCAAGACTAGTGCCTTTCTCTGCTGGCGGTCAGGCCTTGCCCTTGACCGGGACACCAAGGCTCCCTAGCTCTAAAGCAATCCAACCAAGAGACATGATCATGACCGACACCGTCCCCAATTCGGCCGCCGACTTTATCGCCAAGACCGTCGCAGAACAGCCCGTGGTCTTGTTCATGAAGGGTGTGCCCGATCAACCGCGCTGCGGCTTCTCGGCCGTGGTCGTGCAGATACTGGATCATTTGGGCGTTGAATTTGTCGGGGTTGACGTCTTGCAAGACGATGATCTGCGCAATGGCATCAAGATCTTCAGCGATTGGCCAACCATTCCCCAGCTCTATGTGAAGGGTGAATTTGTTGGAGGCTCCGATATCATCCGGGAAATGTTCCAGGCGGGTGAGCTGAAGACCTTGCTGGCAGAGCAGGGTCTGGTTGGGACCTGATTTCAGACAGCCTTAGGGTTAAGGTTTAATTTACCATTTTAAGGATTAAAACACAAATTAAACTTGATATTTGTGTTTTTTGGCGTTAGTATGTGGTCGAGTCGGTATGGTCCTCTAGCAGGAGGAACACTCGTGGTGGATCGGGTTATGTCCATTTTGGAGCTTACGCCGACTCGGAATTGGCCTGAGGCCGTTATGGCAAGCTCAACAGAGCGTGCCCTGACACAGTTTTCAGGCTCAAGAACCGGGTCGGAGCCAAGGCAGAGCAGTGAACCAGCGGTCAGTTCGGCCGGTATGGAACGCGCCTATCTGCGCTTGATGCAGGCCAAGGATAAGCTCGCTTCAGCTCTGGATGTCCCCAGCGATGCCGCCAATGCGCGAATGTTGGCAGGCCAGATTGCCCGTCAGGTTGCCGCGGCCGCTCAGGAATATGTCAGCCTTGGGGGACGCTCTTCCGCCCTGCTGGAACCCCAACTGCCCGTGACCAATAGTGGCAAGCCCATCCCGATCGGCGATACTGGCTTTCGAGCCTATGAGGCGGCGACCAGTGCGGTAAAGGCGGCGGCGAATGACGCTTCGGAAGAGGCGAAGACGGCTGAGCCATCTAGCCCCTCACCCGCGCCTAAGTCTGCGCCCCAAACCAATGAGGCTACACCGAGTGCGGCGGCAAAGCCCGCGCAGGCCCCGCAAACTGCGGCCTTGCCCGAATTTGCTGGCGGTCTGTCCTTGCAGGTTTAGGACCGCCTCGCCTAGTGAGCCTTTAGCAGACCTAGGCCAATAAACGAAAAGGCCCCGGAAAACCGGGGCCTTTTGTTTGTCTGATCGCCGCGTTTGGTATCAGGACGAATAATATTCGATAACCAGGTTCGGTTCCATCTTAACGGGATAGGGCACTTCGGAAAGCTCTGGCACCCGGATGAACTTGGCCGACAGACCCTTGGCATCCACTTCCACATAGTCGGAGAAATCGCGTTCGCCGGACTGGATGGCTTCTAGGACCAGGGCCATATTGCGCGAGCGCTCACGCACCTCAATCACATCGCCGATCTTGCAGCGATAGGACGCGATATTGACCTTTTGGCCATTGACCGTGACATGGCCGTGATTGACGAACTGACGCGCTGCGAACACGGTCGGCACGAACTTGGCGCGATAGACGATCGCATCCAGACGGCTTTCCAACAGGCCGATCAGGTTTTCAGCCGTATTGCCCTTGCGGCGATCGGCTTCTTCATAAATGCGCGAAAATTGCTTTTCGGTCAGGTTGCCGTAATAGCCCTTAAGCTTTTG
>CANGEH010000224.1 GCA_947452665.1 Caulobacteraceae bacterium | reverse complement strand
GGATCGACTGGATGCGAATGTCGCACAAGACCCAGTCGGTGGGCACAATGCGCCTAAAACGGATGGTATTGTCCAGACTATTACCCCCGGCCATGCGGCCAAGGGCATTACCTATGCCGCTGGGAATAAAGTCGGCAATAATGGCTAAAAAGCTGGAATCGATCGCAATATCGCCAAGCGGGCGGACCCAGATAATCAGTTGGCCGTCTGCGCTTAGCCCGCCTTCCTTGCGTTCCGGCCCATAGCGGCCCTTGGCTACCCTTACCTCAACCCGGCTGTGCAGGTGATCGCTTTCGCTGCGCCAGTGCTGGGCCAGGCGGCAATCGTTCGGACCTGGAACCTCTGGGGCCTGGACCCACTGATGCGACAACTCGCTTTCGCGGCTGCCCAAGGCGGCATTGACGGTAAAAATCTCCTTGTCGCCGACATGGCCAGTGACGCGGGCCTGGCTATTATGCTTGCCATGGGCCGGCACCCAGACATCCAGATCAACAATCGAGGGCGGCCTGGCATAGGACAGATATTGCGCCGTGGCCCAGATCACGGGCCGTTCACACGTGCGCTCCATGGCACCAATGGCGCTGGCCATGCCGACGCCGCCAAACATGAACACATTGCCCGGCGGCCCCACGCACAGGCCTGCATGCAAGGGCAGGTACCAGCGGTGGGGATTATGGGTGGATTTAAGGTCAAAAAACGGTGTGGTCATGGGCCTATAATGGACGCCTGAGCCTAGGGGCGGCAATGATTGATTTGCGCGCCTGACTAGAGGTTTTGCACCTCAAAGGTCAGGCCCGCCTTGGCGCGCAGGCGCGAGATCAGGGCCTGGCCCATGGCCGCTGCCGGGGTCCAGATGCCGCCAGCTGTGGCCGTGGCATCGACATCTCGGGCCAAACAGAGGGCGCTCTCGGCAATCATTTTGGAGGTTGAGCCATAGCCCGGATCCTTGTCACCGGTTACCGCCACGCTCAGGGACCGGCCAGCGGTATTTTCGCCAACAAACAAGACATCGAAAAAGCCGGTCTCGCGCTCGGTCTTGGATGGGCCTTGACCCGGCTGGGGCAGGGCAAAACGCTGAATGAGGGCGCGGGTTGGGCCAAAGGCCAAGAGGGCGTTTTGAATCATGTTCTGGCTGGTCAGGGCCTTGGCCTTTTTCTCGCCTGCCTTGCCCGGACCCGTCACCATCATCTCGTCATAGATCAGGTCCTGGCCATAGGCATGACCAAGCAGGGTGTTTGAGCGATGCACGACCTTGGTATTGATGGCAGCCATGATAAAGGGCGCGGCCCATTGACCAAGCGCCTCGTCATAGGTTGCGACATTGCCATTTGGCTGAGCCGGGCCAGTAAAGCCCTCGGACATGGCAAACGGATTGGCCATAACGGCGAGCAAGGAGCGGTCTTTGCCGGAGGCCTCAATCGTAGCCAAAAGGCTGGCCGCCGTGCCGCCCGAAAACGTGCCCTTCATCTTGCGCACTCGGCCGCGCACCCGGTTTAAGGGGCCACCAAGGCGGCTTTTGGCTTCTTGCTGCAAGAACCAGACGCCTAGATCAAACGGGATGGAATCAAAGCCGCAAGAAAACACGATCCGCGCGCCCGAGGCCTTGGCCTTGTCGCCATAGGCGCCAATCATCTGGGCCATCCAGGCCGGTTCGCCACAAAGGTCAACATAGTCAGTGCCCGTCTCGGCGCAGGCGGCGACCAAGGGCTCGCCATAGAGCTGATAGGGGCCAACCGTGGTGACGATCACCTTGGCCTGAGCGACCATGGTCGCCAAGGATTCGGCGTCAGAGGCATCGGCTAGGATCAGGGGCAGGCTATCGGGCGCGCCGATTTCGGTACGGACCTCGTCTAGCTTGGCGGCATTGCGCCCGGCCATGGCCCAGCTGACCTCGCCGCCAACGCCATAAGTAGCCAGCATATGCTCGGCCACCAGACGCCCGGTAAAGCCTGTCGCCCCATATATGATCAGGTCATAGGGACGGCTGGACTTGGTCGGCGCCGTGCTGGGGGTCTTGCTCATAAACTTGGTCCTGTTGGCTAAAAACTTGGGCCGCAACCTCTGTTACTGTGACGTCAAGGTCAAGGCCTATACGGGGGCTAGTCTTGACGCGGTAACTCGTGGCAAATACGGCCCATAAAACTGGAGGGGATGGCCATGGCCAAGACTGCATTCGTAACCGGTGGCACCGGCTTTGTCGGGCTCAACCTGATCGATGAATTGATCAAACAGGGCTGGACGGTAACGGCCCTGCACAGGCCCTCATCGGACCTGACCTATCTTGGCCGGTTCAAGGTCGATCTGGTGGTCGGCGAGATTACAGACCCGGCCTCGCTTTTGGCCGCCATTCCGACGGGCACCGATACGGTGTTTCACGTCGCCGGTAATACCAATATGTGGCGCCAAGGCAATGCCGAGCAGACCCGGGATAATGTCGAGGGCACGCACAATGTGGTTGAGGCCGCAATTGCCAAGAGCGTGCGCCGCCTGGTCGTTACCTCATCCATCTCAGCCTATGGCGATGTATCCGGGGCGGTGACCGAAGACACGCCAAGCCAGGCCGCCCACAGCTGGGTTAATTATGAAAAGACCAAGTATCAGGCCCAGGAAGTGGCGCGCGCGGCCATGGCCCGCGGACTTGAAGTGGTGGTGATGCAGCCCGGCGGCATTATTGGTCCATGGGATATTGGCACCTGGTCGCGGATGTTCCAGATGGTGCGTGATGACAAGCTGCCAGGCGTGCCGCCCGCAAGCCTTAGCTTTGGCCATGTCACAGAAGTGGTAAAGGCGCATATTGTGGCCGCCGAGCGCGGCGAAAATGGCGGCAATTATCTGCTGGCCGGGACCGATGCCACCATGCTGGATCTGGTCAGCGCCATTGCCCGGCTGATCGGCAAGCCCGTTCCGACCAAGACCATTTCGCCGGTGCTTTTGGCGATCGTGGCCCGGGTCGGGGATTTTGTTAGTACCTTTACCCGCAAGGCACCGTCCTTCACGCCAGAAATGGCTGAGGGCCTAGGCGGCACGGTCACGGTCAGCTCGGCCAAGGCGATCAAGCAGCTCGGCTATAAGACTGTGCCGCTCGAGGTCATGGTCAAGGACTGCCATGACTGGATGGTTGCAGAGGGCCGGATCTAGCCAAGAACATCCTCCCCCGGCGGTGCGGGGGAGGATATTTCCTAGTCTATAATCGCGCCATAAAGCATGGCCTTGATCTGGCCACGGAAGTTAAACGTGTTGGACGGCATCAGTTGGGTCATAAATACCATGCTCATGTCCTCGACCGGGTCGACCGAGAATATGGTCGAGGCCGCGCCGCCCCAGTAATAATCGCCGCCGCCCATAACGCCGGCCTTAACCGGGTCCATGGTCGAGGCAAAGCCCAGGCCAAAGCCAACCCCAGCATTTGAGGTCTCGGAAAACGCCCCGATCGCCGAGGTGGTCAGGTCTTGGCCATTGGGCAGATGGTTTTTATGCATCATGGCCAGGGTGCGCGGTCCGATGATCCGCACACCGTCCAGTTCGCCGCCCAGGCGCAGCATTTCGCAAAACCGCATATAATCGGCCACAGTGCCAACCAGGCCGCCGCCGCCGGAATAAAAGCCGGGGGGCTGCAGATACGGGCTCTTGGTCGGCTCATCAATCACTTGCAACTGCTTGTCTGCGCCGCGCTGATAATTGGCGGCAAAACGCGACTGCTTGTCGGCGGGCACATGGAAGGCGGTATCGACCATGCCAAGCGGGTCAAAAATCATCTCCTGCAAGACCTGGGCAAACGGCTTGCCCGATATGATCTCAACCAGGGCGCCGCAGACATCGGTCGAGAGCGAATACATCCAGCGCTCGCCCGGCTGATAAACCAGAGGCACCTGGGACAGCTTGTCCATAAAGCTCTGCATAGTGTCTGCGCCGCCCATGCTGCGCACCTTTAGGCCGCGATAAACATGATCAACCGGGTGTTGAATGCCAACGCCTGGCAGGCCGCCGCCATAGGTCAGGCCGCCTGTATGGCGCAACATGTCGCGAATACTGACCGGCCGGGTGAGTGGCTCGGTCTTTAGGGTCTCGCCCTCGCCAGACACATAGGCGACCTGATTGGCCCAGGACGGCACAAACCGCGAAACCGGATCATCCAGTTGGAAATGACCCTGCTCATAAAGGCTCATCAGGGCGATCGAGGTGATCGGCTTGGTCATGGAATAGATGCGGAAAATCGTATCGTCCTTGAGCGGCCGCGCCGTGGCCAGATCCATCTGGCCCAGGCTGCGATCATAGGCCAGGTGCCCATGGCGGCGCACCGCGATCTGACAGCCTGCAATCTTGCCCGGCTCAATATAATTGCGCATCAAATGGTCGGTAATGCGCTCGAGCCGCTTTGGGTCAAGGCCGCTTGGGTTGGTCATGGTCGGGGTTTCCTTAATCTTATTTGCCTACAGGCTAGTC
>CANGEH010000223.1 GCA_947452665.1 Caulobacteraceae bacterium | reverse complement strand
CGGGATCTTTGGACGCGGTCTTGTCGTTCATGCCACGGTTCCTTCGTAATTATCGGGCGTCATATCGGGCCTAACCCGGTCTTGGTTGGCGTTATACTGTCTTAATCAGAATGCGAAAGCTTATCGTCCATACGCAGGCCGCTTTCCTTGGGTCCAAGGGCCGCCAAAACGCGCCCCAGATCAGGCGAGGGGTGGCCTGCGGTCAAGATGGCGCGCAGGGCTGGCCCGAATTTTCCAAAACCAATGCCCTCATCTTGCGCAAAATCCTTTAATAAGGCCTCAAGATCAGGCGCATTCCAAGTCTCTGTTCCATCTAGCCTAGCCTTCAGCCGCGACAGGCGTGTGACGGTCTCAGGCGTCAGTAAGGCGTTGGCCTTGGCATCGAGGGCCAAGGGGCGTTGGGCAATCACAAATTGAACCTGATCGGCCAGTTCCAATATGGTCTTGCCACGGTCTTGCAACAGCGGCATGGCCAGCTTGAGTCGGGCGGCGGGTTCGGCCTCGAGCCCCTGGCCCTTGGCTGTCAGGGCCGTGACCACCAGATCAAACACCCGCTCGCTACCAGCGGCTTTAAGATAGTGGGCATTGACATGGGCTAGCTTGTCCCAGTCCAGACGCGCAGCCCCCTTGCCGACATCGGCAATATCAAACCAAGCAATGGCCTCAGCATCTGAGAAAATCTCGTCATCGCCATGGCTCCAGCCGAGCCGAGCCAGATAATTGCGCAGGGCCTCGGGTAAATAGCCCATGGCCTCGAAATCACCCACGGCCTGGGCCCCATGGCGCTTGGACAGCTTGGCGCCATCTGGGCCATGGATTAGGGGGATGTGGGCAAAGGCTGGCTTGGCAAAGTCCAACGCCTCATAGATCAAGGATTGGCGCGCGGCATTGTTTAAATGGTCATCGCCGCGGATCACATGGGTGATGCCCATATCGTGATCATCCACGACCACCGCCAGATTATAGGTCGGGGCACCATCGGTGCGCAGCAGGACCAGATCATCCAGATCACGATTGGCAAACCGCACCGTGCCCTGAACCAGGTCCTCAACCACAGTATCGCCGTCGAGCGGGCCCTTGAACCGGATGACATAGGGCATGGCGTCCTGGGCAGGCCCCGGCATGCGATCGCGCCAGGGTGAGCGCAGGGCCCGGCCCTCGGCCCGCGCCTGTTCACGCTCGGCATCAGCTTCTGCCGCTGTCATATAGCAGCGATAGGCCCGGCCCTTGGCAACCAGGTCCATAACCGCCTCGCGGTGGCGATCGGCCCTGGCAAATTGGAACACAGGTTCGGCGTCAGATTTCAGGCCAAGCCAGTCCAGACCTTGGAAAATCGCTGCCACGGCCGGCTCGGTCGAGCGCTCACGGTCCGTGTCTTCAACCCGTACCAGAAACTTGCCGCCCGTATGGCGTGCAAAAAGCCAGTTGAATAATGCCGTTCTTGCACCGCCTATATGCAGATAGCCGGTGGGCGAGGGGGCAAAGCGGGTGACGACGGCAGGACGGTCGGACATCGATATCCAGATTCTGACGGAGGCGACGCAAGATCGCGCCGCAAACAGGCTGGTTGGTAGTCCTGCCAAGGCGCTCGCGCAAGGCTTTGCTGCGCTGGGGCGCGCCATGGTCGCCCAATCTGATCGGTTGATCCTTTGGCTGCCCGTAGCGTTCGGGCTTGGCGCGGCCATCTATCTGGCGCTGCGGTTTGAGCCGCCGGTTTGGCCCATGGCTCTGGCCCTTGGCGCTTTGGCCGGTCTGACCGTTTGGTGGCAAGGCCGGGCTGGGTCCGTCGGCGGCCTTATGGCTCTGGTCTTGGTGAGTGGCCTATTGGCCGGGGCTTTGGTCGCCAAGCTTCGTACCGACCGGTTTTCGCCCTCTAGCCTGCCTAGGGCGGCAAGCCAGCCGGTCTGGGTGGCGGGCTATGTGGTTGATGTGCTTAGCCCCGGCAATTCAGGCGGCCGCATCCTGCTTGCCCCGGTCCAGATTGGCGATATGGCCATTGACGACCTGCCGCGGCGGGTGCGGATCACGATTGATGACATAAACGAGGCGGTGCCGGGCAGCGCGATTGGCGTCAGCGCCATCCTCAATGCCCCGCCGCCGCCGGCCAGTCCCGGTGCCTATGACTTTGCTAGAGATGCCTATTTTCGCGGGATCGGCGGGTCGGGCTTTGCGCTGGGGCCGTTGCAGGGGATCAAAACTGATCCGCCGCCATGGCAGCTTGGCATGATCCTCAAAATCAATGCCATGCGATGGGCCTTGTCTCAGCGCCTGCTGGCCGTCATGGGGCCGCAAACCGGCGCGATTGCTGCGGCCATGGTCACGGGGCAGGAGGCTTGGCTGGAGCCTGACCAGGTCAATGCCATGCGCGCTGCGGGCCTTGCCCATATCCTGTCGATTTCGGGCCTGCATATGGCGATTGTCGGCGGCTTTAGCTTTTTTGGGCTAAGAGTCTTGATCGCCTTATGGCCTTGGCTAGCCCTGCGGGTGCCGGGAAAAAAGCTGGCGGCGGTTGGCGGCCTGGTGGCGGTTGGCTTTTATCTGGTCTTGTCGGGTGCACCAGCCCCGGCGATCCGGTCTGCGATCACGGCGGCCTTAGCGTTTGGCTCGATCTTGGTCGATCGCCGCGCCGTTACGCTGCATGGCCTGGCGCTTGCGGCCTTGATCGTGCTGCTCCTTCAGCCAGAAGCGGTGATGGAGCCCGGCTTTCAGATGAGCTTTGCCGCCACAGCGGCCTTGATTGCCTTGAGCGAGGCCTGGCCAAGGCCCGCGCGAGAGATCAATACGCCCTGGGCCTTGCGGCTGTTGCAAGGGGCCTGGTCTGGGCTGGTGATCAGCAGCGTGGCGAGCCTGACCGCTGGACTGGCCACAGGCCCTTTTGCCATTCAGCATTTTAACCGGGTTGCCACCTATGGCCTTGCGGCCAACCTGCTCAGCGAGCCCCTGACCGGGTTTGTCATCATGCCCTTTCTGACCCTGGGCGCGATCTTGGCCCCGTTTGGGCTTGGCGACGTGTTCCTAATCGTCGCGCACTGGGGTCTTGAGGCGCTCGGCGCCCTGGCAGGCTGGTTTGCCGCTCAGCCCCTTGCCATGGTCACGATTGCCAGTGCGCCAAGCATTGCCCTGCCAGTGGCGTTTTTAGGCCTCTTATTCATCTGTCTTTGGCGCGGCCCTTGGCGTTGGCTGGGCTTGCCAGCCGCGCTTGCGGTCAGCCTGTGGCCCAGAGCACCCGCGCCCGATGTCTGGATTGCCGCTGACGGGGCCAATGCGGCCGTGCGTCAGGCCGACCAGGCCTTGCTCGCGCAATTAGATGCCAAGCGGTTTGCCGCCGATCTTTGGGCGCGGCGACGGGGTCTGACGGTTGAGGAAGACGCGGCCAAGGGGTTTGTCTGCGAAAAATCAATCTGCCGCTCGCCTGCGACCGCGCCTGTGCGCTTGAGCGTCTGGCAAAAGCGCACGGTTCCGTCTGAAGACCAGTGGCAGGGCCTGTGCTCTGGCGCACAGATCGTAGTGGTGCGGGCGAAGGCCTATGGCCCAGACCTATGCGATCAGGCCCTAGTCCTGACCGGCGATGATCTGGCCCAGACTGGCTCGGTCGAAATCTGGCAGCACGGGGACGGTTGGCGCTGGGTTCAGGCCCAGGCCTTGCGCGGCAATCGGCCCTGGAGCGGCTAGGCGAGCCTAGTGATAACGCCGCATCAGGCCAACCAGCTTGCCCTGGACCTCGACCTGATCGGGACCGAAGATTCGGGTCTCATAGGCCGGATTGGCAGCCTCTAGGGCAACCGAGGCCCCCTTGCGCCGCAGACGCTTCAATGTGGCTTCCTCGCCCATGACTAGGGCCACGACGATTTCTCCAGACTGGGCCGTATCGGTCTTGCGGATCACGACATAATCGCCATCGAGTATGCCAGCATTGATCATGGAATCGCCATTGACCTCGAGCAGATAATGCTCGCCTGCGCCCAGCATGGATTCTGGTACCATGATCCGGTCGCGCTCATGCTGGATCGCCTCGATCGGCGTGCCCGCTGCAATGCGGCCAAGCAGGGGCAGTTCGCGCATATCATTGGCCGCAATCGGGGCTTCGGAGCGACCCTCACCCTCGATCACCTGGGGGTTAAAGGGCTGGCGTCCCTTGGCCGGGGCGGCGCTGGTGGCTTGTTGCGGTAGCTTGACCACTTCCAGCGCCCGGGCGCGGTGGGCAAGGCGGCGCAGGAACCCGCGCTCTTCCAACGCCGTAATCAGGCGGTGAATCCCAGATTTCGATGCCAGGTCCAGCGCATCCTTCATCTCGTCAAACGAGGGCGAAACGCCGGTCTCCTTGATCCGTTCGTGAATGAACATCAAGAGTTCGTGCTGTTTACGGGTCAGCATGATCGGGGCCTATCCTTGACTTGAACGCCAGAACAAAAGGTCAACTTGCCAATGTTCTCTAAGCGTTCTTTGTTAATGTCAAGTTTAAGCGAACAGGTCGG
>CANGEH010000222.1 GCA_947452665.1 Caulobacteraceae bacterium | reverse complement strand
TTTGAGAACGCCGCGGTCGCCGGAGACGCCGCCGTCCTCTTAACCAGCCCCGGCGTGCGGCCGCATGTCCGTGCGATCATTGAACGCTTCCGCGGCCTGACCGTCGTTATGTCCCAAAACGAAATCCATCCGCGGATTCGCCTAAAATCGGCCGGGCAGGTCTAGGCACAGATTGGGCATGGCTTGTGGATAAGCCAAACGGGCAGATGAACATGTGCGGGAAAACCGGTGGAAGGATTGACGAGGTTCAATCCACATTCGGCGGGGAGTGGGAGGGGTTTGAGCGGCCCCTGTTACATTCCGCATTCCCCGCGAAGGCGGGGACCCAGACCTTTTCGCACGACCTGTAATCGACACTCTGGATCCCCGCCGGCGCGGGGAAGGCGGAGGCCTCTCACATTCAGCTAATCGCGAAGCCCTTGAATGTGAATTGACCCTAGCCGACCCGCCGATCGAGCGAGGATAAGATGAATTCGGCCAGGCGCTCAGCGGCGGGCGGCACGGCGGTTCTAGCCCGCAAAAGCGCTATCTCGGCATCGGCTAGGGCGGGCATGGGCGCGCCCAATATGGTCAGGTCTGGCGGCACCATTTCTCTTGGCAAGACCGTGACTCCAAGCCCAGCGCGCAAGGCTGCCAACTGTCCGGCTACGGAGGGGCTAGTATAGGTCGCTCGCCAGGTCCAGCCACCGTCTTCGAGGGCCGTAATCGCGCGCTTGCGGTAAACACAAGGCGAGGGCGCAAGGATCAGCGAAATCGCCTTGCCCGGTGCCAAGGAAGCCTCCTCATCACCCAGCCCGACCCAGACCAAGGGCTCGCGCCAGACCCGCACGCCCAGATCCGGCCCCACCGGCTCGCGCTTGATGAGGGCAAGATCCAGCGCCCCCTCACCCAGCCGGTCCATGAGATTGAGGGTCAAATCACAAGTGACGGACAAGGCAATCTTAGGATGGCTGCGGGCAAAACCGCCCAGAACCTGGGGCAGATGGGTGGTGGCAAAATCTTCCGGCGCGCCGAGCCGCACCTCGCCCTCCATCAGGTCCGCCGACAGCCCGGCCAAGATTTCGTCATTGAGCCGCAAGAGCCGCCTTGCTTGGGGCAAGAAGGCCGCGCCCGCCTCGGTCAAGGTCACATGCCGTGGATCGCGCGATAGCAGGTCCTGACCAATTCGGTCTTCGAGCCGACGCAATTGCAGACTGATCGCGGACTGTGACCGGCCCATCCGCTCACTGGCACGGGTAAAGCTTTTGGCCTCGGTCACCGCGACAAAGCTGCGCACCAGATCAAGGTCGAGATTATCCAGTCTTGCCATAGCGCGCCCTCATAATGAGAAAATCATATTATGGCTATTTCTAAAATCAAACACGTAAATCATTGAGCCTAGCCTATAGCCCGCACTGGGCCGGTCTTTCGGTCGATAGGGGTGCCATAATGTTCGATGCCTTAACCAATGGCCTAGGCCTTGGCCTGACCAATCTGATTCAGCCCGCCGTGCTATTTTTTGCACTGGGCTTGATCGCGGCCCTGGTGCGGTCTGATCTGGGCTTGCCAGGAACCGCCGCCAAGAACCTGTCGCTGTTTTTGATGCTCTGTATTGGTTTCAAGGGCGGGGTCGAGGCGCGGCTGCATGGTCTGGACGCAGGCTTTATGACGGCCGCCGGCCTAGGCCTTGGCCTTAGCCTAAGCATGCCGCTCGCCGCATTTGCGCTTCTGCGCTGGGCCGGGCTGGACCGGTTGAACGCAGCAGCAACGGCGGCTTATTACGGATCTGTGTCCGTGGTCACATTTGCGGCGGCCCAGACCTATCTGGCCAGCACAGGCATGGTGACCAATGGCTATATGTCTGCGGTTCTAGCCGTGATGGAGACCCCGGCCATACTCACTGGGCTTTGGCTGGCCAGCCGTGCGGGCGGCGCAAACCTAAAGACCGGCCAAGCCTCAAAAAGCATTTGGAACCATGTGTTTTTCAATGGTGCCAGCCTGCTGCTGGTTGGCAGTTTTGTCATTGGCATGATCACGGGCAAGCCGGGCGGCGAGAAACTGGCCGTGTTTACCGGTCCCCTATTCCAAGGCGCCCTGTGCCTGTTCTTGCTCGATCTGGGCATTAATGTCGCCAGCTTCTGGCGCTCAGCACACAAGATACGGCCGACAGCGCTTGGTATGGCGATTATATTGCCCGTGCTCGGTGCCAGTATTGGCGCTGTGGCGGCACGCGCCCTGGGCCTGCCCTTGAATGACGCCACCTTGATCGCCATCCTGACGGGATCGGCTTCTTATATTGCCGCCCCCGCGGCCATGCGCCTTGCCCTGCCGCAAGCCGATAGTGCCCTATCCCTGACCCTAGCGCTTGGCATCAGTTTTCCGTTTAACCTGCTGCTCGGCATACCGCTCTATACGCTCATGACATCAACACTGTACGGCGGATGAGGTTTAAACACCTTGTTTCATCAAGCCAGACATTGCGAAGAGCGCCGCGCCCTGCTAGCCATGAGGCTAGTAAGGGCTGTGGATAAAAGGGTTTGGGGCGATCATGAGCATTCAAGGCAAGATCACGTCCTATCAGATCAAGACCCTGGCCTGGGACCTATTGACCTTTGACCGACTGCTGACGGGTCCCGTCGTGCATCTGATCTATTGGGCCGGTCTTGGTCTGATCGGCTTGATGGGGTTTGGCCTGGTCGGCGGGGCGATTGGTCTGGCGCTGCGTGACGGAACCGTTACCGGCGTCTTGATCGCTATTCCGGTTCTGGTCGGCGGCGTGCTGGTCCTATCCGCCTTGATCTTGCTGTGGCGCGCCCTTTGCGAGTTTTATGTCGCGGTGTTTCGCATAAGCGACGATTTGCGGGCCCTGCGCGAAGCCAATACGCCTCAAGCCTCGGGCGAATAGTCGCGGCCACCGCGCGATAGGCGAAGGCCCATCTCGTCCAGCATGGCGGTTTCTTGCCGCGCCAGCGCGCGGTCCTCGGCCAGCTGAATGTTTTGAGCCACGATCTCGTATTTTTTGAGCGACTCAAACGCCTCGGCCAAGGCCTGGCGCAGCAGGGCCTCTTCCTGATCCAGTCCTGCCAAGACCTGCAAAAAGCGCGCGCGTTTTTGCCGGACACCGGACAGATAGGCCATATGCGACAGGCCCGAGTCTGGATGATCGCGGACATGCTGGGCCTCAGAATCCACCTGAGCCTCGAGCCGCGCCTGCTGGCCCTGCACGTCTTGCCTGCGGCCAACGATCTCGGCGACCTGTTTTTGCAAGGTCTCGACCTCGTGATTGGCAATCTTGACCAGGGACTGGGTCCAGCGGCTCATTCGCCCTCCAGACCCAAGATCTGGGCCAGTTGGTCAAAGCTGGCAGGCAAATCGGTTACCTCGTCCTTGTCCTGGCCCAAAAACGCTTCGAGCGCAGGATTGAGCGCTATGGCCCGGTCGATCTGGGGGTCTGCACCGCTGCGATAGGCCCCGATCCGGATCAGTTCCTCCATATTGCTATAGGCGGCCAAGGTCTGGCGCGCCTCGGTAACAATGGCGCGTTCGTGCGGCAACTGACAGGCGGGCATGGTCCGGCTGATGGATTTGAGCACATTAATGGCGGGAAACCGGCCACGCTCGGCAATTGCGCGCTCCATGACAATATGGCCATCGAGTATCCCGCGCACCGCATCGGCAATCGGCTCATTATGATCATCACCATCGACCAGGACCGTAAATAGGCCGGTTATTGGCCCGCCCATTGTGCCGTCTGCGAGCCTGGGGCCCGGCCCTGCCCGCTCTAGAAGCTTGGGCAATTCGCTAAACACGGTTGGGGTATAGCCCTTGGTGGTCGGGGGCTCGCCTGCCGCCAGCCCGATCTCGCGCTGGGCCATGGCAAAGCGGGTGACCGAATCCATCAGGCACAAGACTTCCAGCCCCTGATCGCGCATAAATTCGGCCAGAGCCAAGGTCAGATAGGCGGCCTGACGACGCTTGAGCGCCGGCTCATCGGAGGTGGCGACCACGACAATCGCCCGCTCCAGCCCCGCCTCGCCTAGGGTTTCCTCGATAAATTCGCGCACCTCGCGGCCGCGTTCACCGATCAACCCGACCACCACCACATCACAATCAGCTTGCCGCGCCAGCATGGACAAGAGCACCGACTTACCCACCCCAGAGCCCGCAAACACACCCAGCCTTTGGCCGCGGCAACAGGTGGTAAAGACATTCATTGACCGAACACCAAGGTCGAGCCGCTCGCCTACCCGGCCGCGGCTATGGGCGGCGGGCGGCGCGGCGCGCAGCGAATAGGGGGTCGCGCCCTGGGGCATAGCCCCCTTGCCGTCGATCGCCTCGCCAAACGCATTCACAATCCGGCCCTTCCAGGCCAGGCTTGGACGCACCACGGCGCCGTCGGCAAGAACATGAAACTCCGCCCCCGGCGCCACGCCCTCGACCGGGCCAAACGGCATCAAAAGCGCGCGATTTTCCCGAAACCCGACCACCTCGGCAATC
>CANGEH010000221.1 GCA_947452665.1 Caulobacteraceae bacterium | reverse complement strand
GTCCAATCAGACAAAGGGCCATGGCCAGGCCTGAGGGTCTAAACATCGGCAAGTTTCCTTTAGCGCCGCATCACCTACCCAACGCTTATGGCATAAAAATGCTCAAGGCGGTTAAGGCGCGCAAGGTGTTTTGATCAAGTCGGGCGATCGGCTTGGCGTGGGCGGTGTTTTTCGTATATCTTTGGGCTTGAATGGAAACTTGTCTCGCCTTGTTTGGACCGATTGAGATTGCCTTTTGCCGCGGGCAGGGCCGGTCGTGACCCTTTCGTCTTTGCGTCTTGATCGGCCAGTGGCCCTAGTTGGGCTGATGGGGGCTGGTAAATCCAGCGTTGGGCGACGGCTGGCGGCCGTGCTTGGCGTGCCGTTTCGCGATTCCGATGATGAGGTCGAGCGGGCGGCTGGCCAGACCATTAGCGATATTTTTTCAAGCCTTGGAGAGCCTGCCTTTCGTGAGGGCGAGCGGCGGGTGATTGCCCGGCTCTTGGATGACCCCCCACACATTTTGGCCACGGGCGGCGGCGCTTTTGTCAATGAACAGACCCGCCAGCTGATCAAGGACAAGGCAGTCTCTGTCTGGCTAAAGGCCGATATTGATGTTCTGGCGCGCCGAGTTGGTCGCAAGGATACGCGTCCCCTTTTGCGTGATCAGGACCCGCGCCAAGTTCTGCAAAAGCTGGCTGAGGTAAGAAACCCCCTCTATGCCCAGGCCGATATTGTGGTGGAAACCGGTGATACGCCGCATCAGGCCTCGGTCGATGCGGTCTTAAACGCTCTGATCGCGTGGCAAGAGGCCCAAAACCTATGACCCAGACAAGTGTGCCCGTCGGTCTAGGCGGCCGGGCCTATGATGTGGTGATTGGCCATGGCCTGATTGAAGGTGCCGGGGCGGCCATAGCGCCGTTTTGCCCCGCGCGCCGCGTGGCCGTGGTGGCCGATGCCAGTGTTCAGGCCCTGCATGGCGAGCGGCTTGTGCGGTCGTTGGAGGTGGGCGGCCTCAAGGTCGATGTGATTACGGTCCCGCCGGGCGAGGCGTCTAAGAGTTTCGAGGGCCTAGCGAGCTTGAGCGACCAGTTATTGGCGCTTGGCCTAGACCGGGGCGATCTGATTGTCGCCTTTGGCGGCGGCGTGGTCGGCGATCTGGCCGGCTTTGCAGCCGCCATCTATAAGCGCGGCATCGATTTTGTGCAGATCCCAACCACGCTTCTGGCCCAGGTCGATTCTTCGGTAGGCGGCAAGACGGCGATCGATACGCCAAGGGGCAAGAACCTGATCGGGGCGTTTCATCAGCCGCGACTGGTGCTCGCCGATTTGAGCCTTCTGGACACGCTCAATGACCGCGAAATGCGGGCCGGGTTTGCTGAGGTTTTGAAATACGGACTTTTGGGCGATGCCGACTTTTTTGATTGGCTTGAGGCCAATACGGCGGCGGTCTTGGCGCGTCAGCCCGAGACCTTGAACCATGCCGTGGCCCAGTGCGTGGCCATGAAGGCGCAGATTGTTGCCGAGGATGAGCGCGAGGCGGGACGCAGGGCCCTGCTAAATCTAGGTCACACATTTGGCCATGCGCTTGAGGCCGAGATCGGCTTTGATGGCGAACTCCTGCATGGCGAGGCGGTGGCCATAGGCTGTGCCCAGGCCTTTCGGTTTTCCGCCGCTCAGGGGCTTTGCAGTGGTCAAGACGCGCTTCGGGCTGAGCGGGCGATTGCCACCAGCGGCCTGCCAACCCAGTTGGCTGGCCTGCCGGGCATGCCGTTTTCGGCCGAGCGTTTGGTCGCGCACATGCAGCAGGACAAAAAGGCGCAAGGCGGAAATTTGACCTTTATCCTAGTCAAGGCCATTGGCGCAGCCTTTACCGCCAAGGCCGTCGATCCCAAGGCCGTGTTTGAGTTTCTTGTCCATGAAGGGGCTAGGCCATGACCGCTGCCTTGATCGTCATTATTCCTGTGATCATCGCCCTATTGAGCCTGTCGGCGATCTTTTCGGCGGCCGAGACCTCACTGACCGGGGCGAGCCGTGGGCGGATGCACCAGCTTGAGCGCGAAGGCGATCGGGCGGCAGGACGGGTCAATAAGCTAATTTCCGATCAAGAAACCATGATTGGGTCGGTGCTGCTGGGCAATAATCTGATCAATATCCTAGCCTCAGCCCTGGCAACCGAAGTTTTGACCCGCTCTATCCCCGGGGCCTGGGGCGTGGTGGCGGCGACCGGCATCATGACCGTCATGGTGCTGGTCTTTGCCGAGGTCCTGCCCAAGACCTTGGCGATTAGCCGCCCCGATGATGTGGCGCGCGTGCTGTCGGCCCCGACCCTGATCGTGGTCAAGCTGTTTGGTCCGGTGGTTTTTGCGGTGCAGTTTTTTGTGCGCCAGACCCTGCGGGTATTTGGCATCAATATTGATATGGCCGTCGATGTCCTGGCCGCACACGAGGAAATCCGCGGCGCGGTGGAATATCACCATTCCGAAGGTCTGGTCGAAGAACGCGATCGGCGCATGCTGGGCGGGGTTCTGGACCTGTCGGACATGGATGTGTCCGAGATCATGGTTCACCGCAAAAACATTGCCATGCTGGATATGGACCTGTCTCCGCGCGAACTGGTCGCTGAGGCCTTGAAGGCGGCCAATACCCGCCTGCCGGTCTATCGCAATGATCCGGAAAACATTGTCGGCGTCTTGCATGCCAAGGACCTGTTGCGGGCCCTGGCCGCAGCAGAGGGCAAGGTGGATGCCATTGATATTGCCGCGATTATCCGCGAGCCCTGGTTCATCCCCGACACCACCAATCTTAAAGACCAACTCAATGCGTTTTTGAAACGGCGCAGTCACTTTGCCTTGGTGGTGGACGAATACGGCGCCCTGCAGGGCCTGGTGACGCTTGAGGACATTCTTGAAGAAATCGTTGGCGAGATAGATGACGAACATGATGCCGCCGTGCAGGGCGTGCGCCGTCAGGCCGATGGCTCAATCCATGTCGATGGCTCAGTGACGATCCGGGACCTGAACCGGGCCATGGACTGGGATTTGCCGGATGATGAGTGGGTGACGGTGGCGGGCCTGGTTATCCATGAGGCCCAGACCATTCCAGAGCCGGGCCAGACCTTTATATTTCACCACCACCGGTTCCAGATCCTGCGCCGCCAACGCAACCAGATCACAGCCCTGCGCGTCAGTCCGCGTCTGGAAGCTGCCCAGCAAGACTAGGTCCCTGTTTGGTCCTAGTCAGGGGCAGAGGCGCGAATCGATAAGGCGTGTACGGGGCCGGCCAGTTCTTCTTTGAGCACGGTCATGACCATGCGGTGGCTAACGATCGATCCAGCCTTGGCGAAGGCGGGTGCTATGATTTTAATAGTAAAATGGCTTTCACCCGCCTTGCGGGCGCCCGAATGTCCAGCATGTTTGTCGGAATCATCGATGATTTCCAAGCTTTCTGGCGAAAAAGCAGCTACAAGTTTGGCCCTCATACTATCTGCGACCACGCCCATCAAAAATACCCTCCGCTGCGATACAAAAAAGTGTCGTCAATCCTTGAATGACAAAACTTCACAAGCATACTCATACCATGGCCCGAGATTTCAGTTACAAACCAAAATTCGTCGACATCCGCGTGCGCCCGCCTAAGGAAGGTGAAAGCGCAAATGCGCGTGAAGATGACGTTAATCGGCTCAAGCCCGGTGAAAAAAAATGTGATTGGCCCGGCTGTATCGTGGCCGGTCAGACCAAGGCGCCCAAATCGCGCGACATGCTGAACGAGCACTATTGGTTCTGCGTGCGCCATGCGGGCGAATATAATAAGAGCTGGGACTTTTTTGCCGGCATGACCGAGGCCGATGTGCGCAAGGCGCAGGAAGACCGCTTTACCGGTGGTCGCCCGACCTGGTCGTTCAAGGCCTCAGCCAATAGCCGCGAGGCCGCCGCCAAGATCAAGGCGCAAGGTCCTGAGGACTTTACCGATCCGCTGGGCGTGTTTAGCGCCTCGAAGCGCAAGGCCGCCCAGGCCGCCGAAGCGGCAAGCCACACCCATCAGCGCCGCCTTGGCAAGATCGAGCGGGCGGCCATGTCTGATCTGGATCTGGATGCCAATGCCGATGGCGCGACCATTCGCGCCCGCTATACCGAAATGCTGCGCCGGTTCCACCCGGATGTGAATGGCGGCGACCGGACGGCGGAAGACAAGCTGCAACGGGTTATCAAGGCCTATAAGACCCTCAAGGCTGCGGGCCTGGCCTAGGCCAAAAAGCCTTGGACTGGGGTGGCAATTATTTAGGAGCCGGACATGCGTTTGACGTCACTCGGACTTGCCCTTGCCCTGTTTGTGTCTTTGCCCGGCCTTGGCTCGGCCCAGCCTGTTCCGGCATCGGTGATTACCGATCCTGTGCCGGACGCCAAGTTCCCGGCCCGGCTAGACGTGGTCCATATCCCGACCGGCGGGGTCAAGATCAATGGCATTGCCTATGTCGCCCAAGGGGCCGGTGCGCACCCGG
>CANGEH010000220.1 GCA_947452665.1 Caulobacteraceae bacterium | reverse complement strand
GAGGGGCTGCAGCTGTTTGCCTCCTTTGCCATGCTGATGAACTTCCCGCGCTTCAATAAGATGAAGGGCATGGGTCAGATCGTGTCCTGGTCGGTGCGTGATGAGAGCCTGCACTGCGAGGGCATTATCAAGCTCTATCACGCCTTTAATAAGGAAACCGGCGTGGTGACCAAGTCGGTGGCCGATGACATTATTGATTGCTGTAAGCATGTGGTGGGCCTCGAAGACAAGTTTATCGATCTGGCCTTTGAGGCGGGCGATGTCCAGGGCATGACGCCCAAGGATATTAAGACCTATATCCGCTATATTGCCGACTGGCGGCTGCGCCAGCTTGAGCTGCCCATCGTCTATGGCATTGAGGAAAACCCCCTGCCCTGGCTTCAGGTGCTCTTGTCCGGGGTTGAGCATGCCAACTTCTTTGAGGCCCGCTCGACCGAGTATTCCAAGGCGGCAACGACGGGCCAATGGCATGGCGCCGAAGGGGTTTGGGGCGAATTTGACCGCCTCTTGGCCAAGCGTACGGAAAACATCCTGCCTGCGGAATAATCCAAGCCCTCTTTTCTATGGTCGCTATTTTGGGTAGAAATGCCCATGTCAGACCATCAAGATCCGCTGGCGATCATTGACCAGCTTGAAGACCTCTATCAGGGGTCGGTTCACGCCCTGCGCCGGGCCTTGGGGGATTATCTCAAGACCGGCCAGAGGCCTGATCCGCAATTGCGCGCCAAGGGCGCGTTTGCCTATCCAGAGCTTCGCCTGATCCATGGCGGCGAAAAACAGCCGCGTCTGCACCGCGCCTTTGCCCGGCTCAATGCGCCGGGGGCCTATGCCACCACCATCACCAAGCCGGCCTTTTTTAGGGGCTATCTGGCCGAGCAGCTAAGTCTGTTAATCGCCGATTTCGATGTGACCCTAGAGGTTGGCCCGTCGCATCAGGAAATACCCTATCCCTACGTGCTCGATGGCGCCGAGGATCTGGCCCTGGACGGGGCTGTGCCGCTCGATCTGGCGCGCTGGTTTCCAACCACGGATCTGTCCCATATTGGCGATGAGGTCGTAGACGGGCTTTGGGATTTTGGTGCCGAGGACCATAGGCCCCTGTCCCTATTTGACGGTCTGAGGGTCGATTTTTCGCTGGCTAGGCTGAAACACTATACGGGCACACCGGCCGAGCATGTGCAGTCCTATGTCTTGTTCACCAATTATACCCGCTATGTCGATGAGTTCGTGGCCTGGGGCTGTGCGCAGATTGCGGCGGGCGGGCCTTATACGGCCCTATCCTGTGCCGGCGGGGTCTTGATCGATACCCAGACCCAAAACCCCGAAGCCGTCGCCGCTGCTGCGGCCTGGCGCAAGCATCAGATGCCAGCCTATCACCTGATGGCGCCGGGCGGCCAAGGCATAACCCTGGTCAATATCGGGGTCGGACCGTCCAATGCCAAGACCATTACCGACCACCTCGCCGTCCTGCGGCCACAGGCCTGGATCATGATCGGTCATTGCGGCGGCCTGCGCCCCAGCCAGACCATTGGCGATTATGTCTTGGCCCATGCCTATCTGCGCGATGATCATGTGCTGGACGATGTCTTGTCGCCCGAAATTCCGATCCCGCCAATTGCCGAGGTCCAGATGGGCCTGCAAAGGGCCGCTGAAATCGTTACCGGCGAGAGCGGTGAGGCCCTGAAAAAGCGCCTACGCACCGGCACGGTGGTGACCACGGATGACCGAAACTGGGAGCTTCGCTATTCGCTATCGGCGGTGCGCTTTAACCAGTCGCGAGCCGTGGCGATTGATATGGAAAGCGCCACGATTGCGGCCCAGGGCTATAGGTTTCGGGTGCCCTATGGCACGCTTCTTTGCGTCTCGGACAAGCCCCTGCATGGCGAGTTAAAACTGCCCGGCCAGGCCAATCTGTTTTATGAGCAATCGATCAATCAGCACCTAAAGATCGGCATTACCGCCATGGATCTCTTGCGCCGCGAAGGCACCCGCCTGCATTCGCGCAAGCTACGCGCCTTTGACGAGCCGCCGTTCAGATAAGGTCTAGCCCCGACCCAAAAAGTCCCAGATCAGGTCGCCAAGCGCTGGATCGCCGACCGCGGTCATATGGTCGCCCTTGACCCGCTTAGCTTCAGCATGGCCAAACAGCTTGGCTAGGCCCTCCGGCGAGCCATTATCTTCGTCGTCTTGGCCATTAATGATCAGGATCGGGGTCTCGATGGCGCGCAAGGCGGAGGGATCGACCGGCACTTGTGACGTCAAGACCTTGAGCATGGACAGGGGCGACAGGCCTTGAGCCGCCAACATGTCGGCCATGCGTTTGGCGGCGATGGGATAGGCTGACCGCTCGCCGTTCAGCAAACAATCCTCAAAAAATGTCATGCGGCTACCAATCGTGGTCGCGCCCGTATCGCCCATGCCGCCCATGACCAGTTTTCCGGGCCGAAAGCCGCGCACCAACAGCCGTACCGCTGTGCGCGCGCCCATGGAATAGCCGACCATGTCGACGTCCCCAAGGCCCAGATGGCTGAGTAAGGCCTCGACATCCATGGCTAGGACATCGGGCGGAAAGGCGGCATGGACATTGTGAGGCGCGCTGGCCCCATGGCCGCGAAAATCTAGCCCTATGACCTGTCGGCCCATAGCCGCGATCTTGGCGGTAAGGCCAGGCCCGGTCCAGTTCAGCGCCGTGCTGGCCATAAAGCCATGCAAGAGCAGGGTTGGGCGGCCTTCGCCGAGGGTATGATAGGCCAGAGTCTGGCCATCAGGGCTGGTAAAGGTGCGCAGTCTAGTCATGCGCCATTATGGAGCTTGTGTGAATTCTTTGTCAAAGGCTCGCCAATCGGGTTTAGGGCGGCTAAGAAACCACCCCATGAGCAAGCGCATCCTGGCCTTTGAAGGCATTGATAACTTCCGCGACTATGGCGATTATGCCACGACGGCGGGCAAAACCCTCAAGTCTGGGCGACTTTATCGCTCGGCCAATCATGCCATGGCCACGGATGATGACTTGGCGGGCATGGCCGCACTTGGCATCGCCCATGTGGTCGATTTGCGCAGGCCCGCAGAGCGGCTGCGTCAGCCATCGCGCCGGCCCGCTGATTTTGTTTCTAATGTGATCGAGAATCACGAGGGCGATCAGCAAGAGGCGCCGCATGTCGCGTTTTTGCGCGAGACCGACCTGACCGAGGGCGAGGTCCACGCCTTTATGCTGAATTATTACGACAATGCCCCGTTTGAACCCCGGCATCTGGACCTGTTCTCGCGCTATTTTCAAGCCATTGCTTCAGGCGATGGCCCTGTCCTGGTCCATTGCGCAGCGGGCAAGGATCGCACGGGCATATTGGCGGCCCTGACCCATCATGTGCTGGGCGTGCATCATGACGATCTGATGGAAGACTATTTGCTGACCAATATTGCCGCTCGGATCGAGGCCCGCGCGCCCATGGCCACGGAAATGATGCGTGAAAGCTTTGGCCGCGAGCCGTCCGCGGCGGCAGTGCGCGCCTTTTTGGGGGTTGATGCGTCTTATCTGGACAAGGCACTGGCCGCGATCAATACCCAATATGGCGATCTGGATGCCTATCTGGACACGGCCCTAGGTGTCGATAGGGCGGTGCGCGACAAGGTCAGTCACCAACTCTTGGACTAGACCTTAAAACCAAAGACGCGTCCGTTGCCTCGGTTTGTAACCAAAACAACGGACGCGACCAGGACCTTGGACCTCCATCCAGGGATTTAATTTATGCCTGATTAAGGATTAGGTCTCAAATCACCAAGCTGTGATCCGGCGCTAATCGCGTCATTTTTGAAGACCTTTCGCTGCGGTCACGTTTTTGGCTGACAAAGGCCTCGCCCCGGTCCAACCTCTGGCTGGGCAGGCGCGCAAAAGACGCGCCGCCTCGGAGGACTTATGACCAATCCCACACCCAGCCCAGCCGACTTGGCTGGGAACAGCCCGTCATTGCCCATAGGGCAAGCCCCTAAGCCCCTGTCCTTGGGGGCCTTGTCCTGGGCCCTGCATCAGGGTGCGCGCGACCCCTATGTCATCTTGATCACCATCTATATTTTCATGCCCTATTTCTCGACGATTGTGGTGGGCGATCCGGTCGTCGGTCAGACCCTGGTGGCCTCTTATGGCTTTTGGTCCGGGCTTTTTGTCGCCCTAACCGTTCCCCTGCTGGGTGCCTCGATTGACCGGCTTGGCCCAAGAAAGCCGGGCATATTGCTCGGCGTGATCTTGATGGTGCCGATGATATTTGCGCTCTGGTGGTCCAAGCCCGATGGCACGGGCCTGAGCATTGGCGTGGTCATGATGCTGACCGCGATCATTTCGGTAATCTTCAACTATATAGAAATGTTGCATAATTCGCTGCTGGTTCGCGCGGCGGGCCTAAAGGACGCGCACCGGGCCTCGGGCCTTGCCCTGTCCTGCGGCAATGGCTTGTCGGTTCTGACCTTGGTTTTCGTGCTCTGGGCCTTT
>CANGEH010000219.1 GCA_947452665.1 Caulobacteraceae bacterium | reverse complement strand
GGCGATAGATTTTCAAAGCTCAAGCGCTCGCCATCGCCCGCCCAGGTCGCCTTGGCGGATAAGAGCACCTGCAGGCAAAGTCCGCTGAGGCGTTGAACTTTTGATCCATCAATCAAGACCGGACCGTGTCGCTGGGCCAGCAATTCGCTCTGCAGCCTTGATGCGGCCTTCAGATCTAGAATCTCTGATAGGGTGATGGTCTGAGGAACAACAATATCGGTCATGCTAGAACACCAAATGAATCTCCAATAGTTATTGGTATTGATGACCCATGGTCGTAAACAAGTTCTTTCACTATCGAAAATTAGGGTAAAACTTGATGATTTTGTTTTTCGAGGCCTGGTGGTGGAACTGGCCAAACGAAAACCGCCGCCTAGGTTCCCCTAGGCGGCGGCTTAATGTTATTTTACGAAGGGGCTGGGGGCTCTAGGCGCCCAGTCTTCGGTTTAAGGCTTCAAATTGTTGCCAAAGCGCCTTGGGCAGCCGCTCGCCAAACCGCTCATAGGCCTCGGGGATCAGGCTGGCTTCTTCGCGCCAGACCTCGGTATCGACCGATAGGAGCACGTCGAGCTGGTCTGCGGTTAGATCAAGGCCGGACAGGTCGAGGGCTTCTGGACTTGGCACCAGGCCAATGGGCGTATGTTTTGCATCAGCCTGGCCCTCAAGCCGTTCAAAAATCCATTTCAGAACGCGGCTGTTTTCGCCAAAGCCTGGCCAGACAAATTTGCCGTTCTGGTCCTTGCGAAACCAGTTAACGAAATAGATGCGCGGCAGATTGGCCGCCGAAGTCGCCTTGCCCAAGCTCAGCCAGTGCTGGAAATAATCGCCCATATTATAACCGCAGAAGGGCAGCATGGCGAAGGGATCGCGGCGCAGTTCGCCAACCTTGTTTTCCGCCGCAGCCGTGCCTTCTGAGGCGACATTGGAGGCCAGGAACACGCCGTGCTCCCAGTCAAAAGCCTCGGTCACCAGCGGCACGGCACTGGCGCGGCGGCCGCCGAACATTATGGCCGAGATTGGAACGCCTTGCGGGTCTTCCCATTCCGACGCAATGGTTGGGCATTGACCGGCGGGGGCGGCAAATCGGGCATTGGGATGAGCGGCAGGCTCGCCAAGCGCAGGCGACCAGGCCCGGCCCTTCCAATCGGTCAGGCCTTCAGGCGGGGTATCGGTAAGCCCCTCCCACCAGACATCACCATCGGCCGTGCTGGCCACATTGGTAAAAATGGTATTGGCGTTCAGGGTCTCAATGGCATTGCGATTGGTCTTGAGGCTGGTGCCGGGTGCGACCCCAAAAAAGCCAGCTTCGGGGTTAATCGCATAGAGGCGGCCATCCTTGCCAAACCGCATCCAGCAAATATCGTCGCCAATGGTTTCCGCCTTCCAGCCCGCAAGGGTGGGCTGCAACATGGCCAGATTGGTCTTGCCGCATGCGCTGGGGAAGGCGGCTGAGACATAGCGAACGGCGCCCGCGGGCGAGGTGAGTTTGAGGATCAACATGTGCTCAGCCAGCCAGCCCTCGTCCCTGGCCATGACCGAGGCGATACGCAGGGCATAGCATTTCTTGCCAAGAAGGGCATTGCCGCCATAGCCCGAGCCATAGGACCAGATTTCGCGGGTCTCTGGAAAATGCACAATATATTTGTCGTCATTACACGGCCAGGCGACATCGGCTTGACCAGGCTTTAGGGGCGCACCCAGGCTATGGACAGCAGGCACAAAAAACCCGTCATCGCCCAAGGCGTCTAGCGCGGCTGTGCCCATGCGGGTCATGACGCGCATTGACACGGCAACATAGGGGCTGTCGGTAATCTCAACCCCTAGCGCACTGATCGGCGAGCCGATCGGGCCCATGCTGAAGGGAACAACATAAAGCGTGCGTCCACGCATACAGCCGCTGAACAGACCATCCAGCGTGGTGCGCATTGTAGCTGGCGCGATCCAGTTATTGGTCGGACCGGCATCAATCTCTTGGTTGGAGCAGATAAAGGTGCGGCTCTCGACCCGGGCGACATCCTTTGGGTCAGAGCGGGCAATAAACGAATTGGGTCGTTTGGCTGGGTCTAGGCGGTCCATCGTGCCCGCGGCGACCAGTTCGGCGGTCAAGGCGTCCCATTCGGCGTCCGAGCCATCGCACCAATGCACACGGTCCGGCTGGGTCAAGGCGACAATATCCTCAACCCAAGACACCAGCTTTTGGTGCCGCGTGGGTGCAGGATGAAGGCCTGGAACCTGTACCGAAATCTGGGAAGCCATGGTCACGCGCCGCTCTCCGCCCTTGTAAATTACAGGCCCCTTATCAAAAAGGCCCGCCCAAGGCCGATAAAGACCCTTTGGATAAGAAGCGTTCGGTTTAGGCGATGCATCCGGCGGCGGCAAACCCAGACCGCAAGGTTTAAAAATGATTACGTTGTCATAAGTCCAAAAAACGCCGGGAACGGTCAATTTTGCGCCCACGGATTGAGCTGGACCTTTCCCAAAATCTGAAATCCGGCACGCTATTCTTGCGCCAGAGCCGTTTGCGGCGTAAGCCTCCGAGCCGAATTTTCGACATTCAATTCAGTTGGTAAACGAGGAGACGTGCCATGGGCTATCGCGTGGCTGTGGTCGGAGCGACCGGCAATGTTGGCCGAGAAATGATGAATATTCTTGAGGAACTGGAATTTCCTCTAGACGAGATTCATGCTGTTGCCTCGCGCCGCTCGATTGGCGCCGATGTGGCCTATGCTGACCGAACCTTAAAATGCCAGGCCCTGGATCAGTTTGATTTTTCCAGCGTTGATATTGTGCTGATGTCGGCGGGCGGGACCGTGTCCAAGGAATGGTCCGAAAAGATCGGTCAGGCCGGGCCGGTCGTGATCGATAATTCCTCCGCCTGGCGCATGCATCCCGATGTGCCCTTGATCGTGCCGGAAGTGAATCCCGATGCCATTGAGGGTTTCCGCAAGAAAAACATTATTGCCAATCCCAATTGCTCAACCGCCCAGATGGTCGTGGCACTCAAGCCCCTGCATGACGAGGCCAAGATCAAGCGCATCATCGTCTCGACCTATCAGTCCGTATCCGGCGCGGGCAAGGAAGGCATGGACGAACTTTGGGCCCAGACCAAGGGCGTGTTTGTGCTCGGTTCACCGCCGCCCAAGAAATTCACCAAACAGATCGCCTTTAATGTGATCCCGCACATTGATTCATTCCTGGCCGATGGCTCGACCAAGGAAGAGCAAAAAATGGTCGAAGAGACCCATAAGATGCTCGACCCCAAGATCAAGGTCACGGCGACCTGTGTGCGGGTGCCTGTGTTTGTCGGCCATTCGGAATCGGTCAATATCGAGTTTGAAACGGCGATGGACGAGGACGATGCCCGCGAAATCTTGCGCGATGCGCCAGGGGTTGTGGTGCTCGATAAGCGCGAAGATGGTGGCTATATCACCCCGGTCGAATGCGTCGGAGAGTTTGGCGTCTATGTCAGTCGCATCCGCAAGGACCCGACGGTCAAGCACGGCCTGAACATGTGGGTGGTGTCGGACAATCTGCGTAAGGGGGCGGCACTCAATGCGGTCCAGATCGCGCAATTGCTCGATAGCCGAAACCTTCTCGGTCGGCACTAGTGCCAGATTCGATATCCGCGGCTGAGTCCCGCGCCGCGACCTTGTCGGCGATTGGTTGTTTCTTAATGTGGGGGCTGATGCCGCTCATGTTTCAAGCCATGGGCCGGGCCGGGATTTCGCCGGGCGAACTGACCGGGCACCGCGCGCTTTGGTCTGTGTTTTGGGCCGGCGCCCTGGTCTTGGCCGCAGGTCAAGGCGCTCAGGTCATGCAGATCTTGCGCCAGCCCAAGACCCTTGGTCTATTGACCCTGTCGGCCCTCTTGATTGGCAGCAATTGGCTGATCTTCTTGATTGCGGTTAATCATGGCCACACGCTTGAGGCCAGTCTGGGCTATTATATCAATCCCTTGATGAATATGCTGGCTGGCACCTTGCTGTTTCGCGAGCGCATTTCCCGTCTTGGTCAAGTCGCGGTGGGCCTTGCCGTGATTGGGGTGGTTTTTCAGACCCTGGCTCTTGGCCATCCGCCGGTCATGTCCTTAGCCCTGGCCCTGACCTTTTGTTTTTATAGCATTATTCGCAAACAAGTGGCCGCCGATGCTCAGAGCGGCCTGTTTATCGAATGCCTGGTCCTGACCTTGCCGGGCGCGGCCTATGTCGCCTGGCTACAGATGCATGGCCAGGGCCACCTGACGACCAGCCTAAGCAATTTTTCATTGCTGCTCTTACTGGGTCCGGCCACGGTTGTGCCGCTAGCGGCGTTTTCCTGGTCGGCGCGGCGCATACCGCTTTCGGCCCTTAGCTTTATCCAATTTATCGGCCCGACGGTGCAATTTGGCATTGGTCTGGCCAATGGCGAGCCCTTCACCGATCTGCGCGCCATCTCGTTTGGCTTTATCTGGTCTGGCGTGCTGGTGTTTGCCTATGGGGCCTGGCGCAAGACCAG
>CANGEH010000218.1 GCA_947452665.1 Caulobacteraceae bacterium | reverse complement strand
CATGTTCTATGGCGACCTGATGGGTCTGCCCAAGGTTCTGGAAAAGATGAAGACCTTCCAGGCCCAGATGGGCGATGATTTCAAGCCCGCCGCCCTGCTCGAAAAACTGGTCGCTGAAGGCAAGAGCTTTAAAGACCTGTAAGACGGGCCTGCACCCCTTGGTGGGGGATTCATCAAGGGGTGCAGGTGATTATTGACAAGGCAGCTTATCCGCTCATGCTCTAGCCCAGAAGAGTCCGATAACTGGGCCGACATTTGGGAGCGAGCAGATCATGAGAGCAGCCGTATTGCGTCAGGTGGGCAGTCCCCTGCTTATCGAAAATGTCCAGATCGGCAAGCCCGGTCCGCATGAGGTCCTGATCCGCACGGCAGCCGCCGGGGTCTGTCACTCTGACCTGCACTTTATCGAGGGCTCCTATCCCTTTCCACTCCCCGCCGTTCTTGGTCATGAGAGCGCCGGTGTGGTCGAGCAGATCGGAAGCGAAGTACGCACGGTCAAGGTGGGCGACCATGTCATTACCTGCCTGTCGGCCTATTGCGGCCATTGCGAGTCCTGCCTGACCGGGCGCATGTCCCTATGTGTCAGCCCCGAGACCAAGCGCAGTGCCGACCAGGCCCCGCGCCTGTGCGAAGAAGTGGTGCCGCCGCGCACCGGCACCATGAACCAGTTCTTGAACCTGTCCTCGTTTGCCGAGCAGATGCTGATCCACGAACATGCCTGCGTCGCCATTCGCAAGGACATGCCGCTGGATCTCGCCGCCCTGATCGGCTGTTCGGTGACCACCGGTGTTGGCGCGGTCATTCACACCTCCAATGTTCGGGCGGGCGAGACCGTGGCCGTGATCGGCTGCGGCGGCGTGGGTCTAGCCGCCATTAATGGCGCAGCAATTGCGGGGGCTGGACGGATTATCGCTGTGGATCGGGTGGCCTCTAAACTCGCGCTCGCCAAGGCGTTTGGCGCGACCGACCTGATTAATGCCTCAGACGGCGATGCTGTGGCCCAGGTCATGGAATTGACCAGCGGCGGGGTGCATCACAGCTTTGAAGCCATTGGCCTGAAAGCCACAGCCGAGCAGTCGTTTAAGATGCTGCGCCGGGGCGGAACCGCCAATATTATCGGTATGATCCCGGTCGGGGTGAATATTGAGCTGCACGGCGCTGATTTCCTTGGCGAAAAGCGCATTCAGGGCTCCCTGATGGGCTCAAACCGTTTCCCCGTCGATATGCCGCGCCTGGTTGATTTCTATCTGCAGGGCAAGCTCAAACTCGACCAGATGATCTCGCGGCGGCTGAAGCTAGACCAGATTAATGAGGCCTTTGACGAGCTGCGCCGCGGCGAATTGGCCCGCTCGGTCATTGTGTTTGATCAATAAGGGTTGGGGTAAACTTCAATGAATGAACTGGATTTCAGCGGCCAGACCGTGCTGGTCGTCGGCGGCTCGAGCGGCATTGGCTGTGGCATGGCTCAGGCCTTTCGCGCCAAGGGGGCGGACGTGCATGTTTGGGGCACGCGCGCCTCGGCCGCTGACTATCAGGGCGAAGAGGGATCAGACCTGACCGGCCTGACCTATACCCAGATGGATGTGTCTGATTTTGATGCGATTGAGGCCCATGCGCCGCCGTATTCACGGCTGGACGTCCTGATCCTGTCGCAAGGCACGGTCATTTATCAAAAGGGCGAGTTCAACATGACCGGGTTTCAAAAGGTCATGGATGTGAACCTCAATAGCCTGATGGCCTGTGCGCTCAAATTCCACCCCATGCTGGCCGCGTCCAAGGGGGCCTTGATCACGGTCAGCTCGACCGCCGCCTTTCATTCCACCAAGGGCAACCCGGCATATAATGCCTCCAAGACCGGGGCTGTGGGCTTAACGCGCACCCTAGCCGAGGCCTGGGCCAAGGACGGTATTCGGGTCAATGGCATTGCGCCGGGCCTGGTCGATACCAAGCTGACCAAGGTTACGACCGACCATCCCGACCGGCTCGCGGCCAGCATTCAGGGCATTCCCATGCGCCGCCTCGGCACCCCCACCGATATGGCCGGGGTTGCCCTGTTCCTGGCCTCGCCCTTGAGCGCCTATGTGCTGGGCCAGACCATACCGGTCGATGGCGGCCTGATCCTTTAGGCAAAACAGGTTTCACAAAGAAACCAAACAGCTTATCGGTTGATCCTCTCGGGATTAAACTGCCGCCAGCGCAGATCCCAAATCAGGAAGGATGATCTATGTCGAACCACGCACTTGTATCGCTTATTACCTTGATCTCATTGATGATGTTTTTCTGGACAGCGCTTCGGGTCGGCCGCGCGCGCGGCACCTATGGCATCAAGGCCCCGGCCACGACCGGCCACGAAGAATTTGATCGCCACTTTCGGGTCCAGATGAACACGCTTGAGGGCCTAGTCATCTTCCTGCCTTCGCTTTGGCTGTTTGCCGCCTTTGGTAATGAGCAGGTTGCGGCTGGCCTCGGCGTGGTCTGGATTATTGGCCGCGTGCTCTATGCCCTTACCTATGTAACGGACCCTTCCAAGCGCAGCGCCGGCTTTGGCATCTCGGCCCTGGCCATGCTGGCCCTGCTGCTCGGCGCATTGTTTTTTGTGGCAAAAGCCCTGATCATCTCTGGCGTCTAGGCCAAGGGACTGGTCGATCCAAGATCGACCGCTTATAGACCTTAAGACGGGCGCGGGGATGACCTCGCGCCCATTTTATTGAATCCGAGCCCTGCCCTTGACCCTTCTAAATGACCCTTCCCGTCTGGTGACCTTTTTGGGCATTATGGCGGTCATGGCCGCCACGCCAGGACCCGCCAATCTGTTTTCGATTGCAACGGGCATGGCAGGCGGTCCAAGAGCGGTTCTGGCCGGGGTGGCTGGCATGTTGACCGGCACACTGGTCTGGTTTTTAGCCGCAGCCCTAGGCCTTGGCGCCCTGGTCTTGGCCTTTCCAAAGACCTTCCACCTCTTGACCTATGTTGGGGCTGCCTATCTGGTCTGGCTGGGCAGCAAGGCCTTATGGTCGGCCTTAAGACGTCATCCCGATCATCAGGACCTAAGCTCAGGTCTGAAGCCTGGCACGGCGAGCAAGCGCAAGGCCTATCTGGACGGATTTATGGTCCAGATCACCAATCCCAAGGCCCTGGTGTTTTTCTCAGCGGTTATGCCACCCTTTATTGATCCGCATCAGCCCTTTGGCCCACAATTGGCCGTATTTGCAGCGGCCAATATCGGCATGGATTTGGTGACCATGAATGCTTATGGCCTTGGCGGCAGTGCGCTTGCCCATAGGATGTCAGAGCCTAGGTTCCAGCGGGCCTTTTCTCTGGTCGTCGGGACCTTGCTCATCTGCGCCTCTGGGCTCATCCTGTTTCGGCACTAGCAGGCGGCCATGGACGCCAAGGAGCGATTGATGAAACACCTGGCTCTTATCTTGACCCTAGCGCTTGGCCTCAGCGCCTGCGCCACAGCCACCCCCTATCAGCCCCTGTCCAAGCTTAGCGAGCAGTCTGGCGGTTTTGGTGAGACGCGGGTCGAGACCGATCGCTGGCGCGTGACCTTTAGCGGCAATAGCCTGACCGACCGCGAGACGGTCGAGACCTATCTGCTCTATCGCGCCGCCGAACTGACCCTAGCCCAGGGCTATGACGTGTTCATCATGGCCGATCGCGGCGTCGCCAGCACCAAGGAAAAGCTTGTTACCCAGACCCTGCGCCCCGACCCCTATTGGTCCATGGGCTATTGGCGTCCAGCCTGGCGGGTCTATGGCGGCTATCACGGCTGGCATGGCGGCCCGTATTGGGGACCCTATTGGGGCACAGGCCTTGGCTATGACCCCTTTTGGCCCGATACGATCGATGTACGCACGGTCGAAAAATTCGAGGCCACAGCCGAAATCATACTGAGCAAGGGCCCCAAGCCCGCCAATGAGCCCAAGGCCTTTGACGCCAAACAGGTCATTGAAAACCTGGGCCCCAAGATTGTGCGGCCAAAGGCTTAAACGCCATCCCATTGTGGCACAAAAAAAGGCGCAGGCCCTGCAGGGTCTGCGCCTTTTCTGTTTAGGCTAAATCGGCTTAGCGCGGGGCCATCCGAATGGCGCCGTCAATGCGGACATGCTCGCCATTGAAATAGCCATTGCGGACCATTTCAACGGCCAGGCTTGCATACTCATCAGCATGGCCCAGACGCTTGGGGAAGGGCACCGAGGCAGCAAGGGCTGCCTTGACCGGCTCAGGCGCACCCTGCATCAGGGGCGTGTTGAAAATGCCGGGCAGGATGGTGTTGACGCGGATACCGTCGCCCATCAGGTCGCGCGCGATCGGCAAGGTCATGCCAACCACGCCGCCCTTGGAGGCGGAATAGGCGGCCTGGCCCATCTGGCCATCCACGGCGGCAACCGAAGCAGTGTTGACGATCGCGCCGCGCTCGCCGTCTTCCATGGGCTCCAGATCCAGCATGCCCTTGGCGGACTTGGCGATACAGCGGAAGGTGCCGACCAGATTGATCTGCAAGATCAT
>CANGEH010000217.1 GCA_947452665.1 Caulobacteraceae bacterium | reverse complement strand
TGGTGAAATCTTTGACGCCCTGTCGGGGCTGGACGCCGAAGATCAGCGCCGAATCGATTCGCTATTGATTGATCTGGACGGCACCCAGAATAAAAGCCGCCTAGGGGCCAATGCGATCTTGGGCGTATCGCTAGCCGTGGCCAAGGCCGCTGCCGACAGCGCCGCCCTGCCGCTTTACAAATATGTTGGTGGGGTTTCGGCCCGCACCCTGCCTGTGCCGATGATGAACATCATTAATGGCGGCGCGCATGCGGATAACCCCATTGATATCCAAGAATTCATGATCCTGCCCACTGGCGCCCACAGCTTTGCAGAGGGCCTGCGCATGGGGGCAGAGATTTTCCATGGCTTGAAAAAGGCCCTCAAGGATGCGGGCCATAATACCAATGTTGGCGATGAGGGCGGGTTTGCGCCTAATCTGGCGTCTGCCGAAGAGGCCTTGGCCTTTATCGTCAAGGCGGGCGAGGGTGCGGGCTATCGGGTTGGCGATGATTTCGTGCTGGGTCTGGACGTTGCCTCGACCGAGTTTTTCAAAGACGGCCGCTATCACCTGACCGGCGAGGGCAGGGTGCTCGATCAAGGCGGTATGGTCGATTATCTTGCAGGACTTGCCGCACGGTTCCCGATTGTCAGCATAGAGGATGGCTGTTCCGAAGACGATTTTGAGGGCTGGAAGCTCTTGACCGAGCGTTTGGGTGCCAAGGTGCAACTGGTCGGGGACGATTTGTTCGTAACCAATCCCTTGCGCCTGGCCGATGGCATCAAGGCGGGTCTGGCCAATTCGATCCTGATCAAGGTCAATCAGATCGGTACCCTTTCCGAAACCCTCGATGCGGTCGATATGGCCCACCGCGCGGGCTATACGGCCGTGATGTCGCACCGGTCGGGCGAGACCGAAGACGCTACCATTGCTGATCTGGCCGTGGCCACTAATTGCGGGCAGATCAAGACCGGCTCGCTGGCCCGCTCGGACCGGTTGGCGAAATACAATCAATTGCTGCGCATTGCCGAAGAATTGGACGATCAGGCCATCTATGCCGGTCGCGGTGCCCTAAAGGGGCGCTAGGGCGAGTTATCAAGGATTTGGTAATCATTGCTTAAGCCGCGCCATGAATAATCTGAACCTTATGGCGCGTTCGCTTTGGAGCAGTCTGATGTTGGCAAAACTGCGACCCTATTTGCCCATCGCCGCGATCATTTTGCTGATCGTCTATTTTGCCTTCCATGCCTTGGTTGGTGAGGGCGGCTTGCTGACCTGGCCGCAGCGCACAGCTACCTTGGCCAAGCGTACGGAACAGCTTGCAACCCTGCGCCACGAACGCGCAGAACTTGAGGCCCGTGCCCAGCTTTTGCGCGATGCCAGTCTTTCACGTGACCTTTTGGAAGAAAGGGCGAGATCGCTCATTGGGTTCTCTGATCCAAGGGATTATGTGGTGCGCTTAGCCCCTGCGGCCTAGGAACGGCCGAAAATATTTGCAATAGAGTGGCCACTTGAAGCCAAGCCTTGGGAGACTCCGATGGCGCGAGCGCGCAAGATTGCCAGCCCCGGCCCGATGACCTCGGGCAAGGACGAGCTACTCAAATTCTATCGCGACATGCTTCTGGTGCGACGCTTTGAAGAGCGGGCCGGACAGCTTTATGGCATGGGCCTAATTGGCGGCTTTTGTCACCTCTATATCGGGCAGGAAGCGATTGCCGTTGGCATGCAATCGATCCAGGTTGTGGGCGACCAGATCATTACCGGCTATCGCGATCATGGCCATATGCTGGCGGCGGGCATGGACCCGCGCGCGGTCATGGCCGAACTGACCGGGCGCTCGGGCGGCTCGTCACGCGGCAAGGGCGGCTCTATGCACATGTTCTCGACCGAGGCGGGGTTTTTTGGCGGCCATGGCATAGTGGGCGCCCAGGTTTCGCTCGGCACGGGGCTCGCACTTGCCAACCAGTATAAGGCGAATGGCAAGGTGGCCTTTGTCTATTTTGGCGATGGGGCCGCCAATCAGGGTCAAGTTTATGAGAGCTTTAACATGGCCTCGCTCTGGAAATTGCCGGTCGTCTATGTGGTTGAAAACAACCAATATGCCATGGGGACAAGCATTGAGCGCTCGTCATCCGAAACCCATCTGCATCGGCGCGGCGTGTCCTTCAATATTCCTGGCGAAGAGGTTGACGGCATGGATGTTGAGGCCGTGCGGGAGGCTGGCGCACGAGCAGCGGCTTTTGCTCGCGAGGGTCATGGCCCCTATATTCTAGAGATGAAGACCTATCGTTATCGCGGTCATTCCATGTCCGATCCGGCCAAATACCGGACCAAGGAGGAGGTCGATACGGTCAAAAAAACCCGCGACCCGATCGATCACCTGCGTGAGGTCTTGGAAGCCAAGGGCTGGGCCGATGAGGCGGCGCTGAAAGCCTTTGACGCAGAGGTCAAGGCCATTGTCGCCGATGCCGCCGAATTTGCCCGCACCTCGCCAGAGCCCGATCCAGCAGAACTCTATACCGACGTTTATCTCGAGGCCGCCCAATGAGCATCGATATCCTGATGCCGGCCCTGTCTCCGACCATGGAGGAGGGCACGCTTGCCAAGTGGCATGTGGCGGTGGGCGATGTGGTCAAGGCCGGTGATGTGATTGCCGAGATCGAGACCGACAAGGCGACCATGGAGGTCGAGGCCGTCGATGAGGGCGCGATTGAGGCCTTGCTGGTGCCTGCGGGTACCGAAGGCGTCAAGGTCAATACGGTGATTGCCAGGCTAGCGGGGGGGGCAACCGCGTCACCCCCTTCCCCGGCTTCGCCGGTACTTCCCCCAAGGGGGGAAGATTTATCACACATTAATCCTCCCCCTCAGGGGGAGGGGGACCGCGAAGCGGTGGAGGGGGCCAGCCCGGCCTTAGCCGATCTAGACCTTCCCGCAGGCACCATCTTCATCAAGCAAACCGTCCGCGACGCGTTGCGCGACGCCATGGCCGAGGAAATGCGCCGCGACGACGGCGTCTTTCTAATGGGCGAGGAAGTGGCCCAGTATCAGGGCGCCTATAAGGTTAGTCGCGACCTTTTACAGGAATTTGGTGCGCGCCGGGTGATTGATACCCCCATTACAGAGCATGGCTTTGCCGGGCTTGGCGTTGGCGCGGCCATGGCGGGTTTGAAGCCGATTGTCGAATTCATGACCTGGAATTTTGCCATGCAGGCGATCGACCAGATCATCAATTCCGCGGCCAAGACGCTGTATATGTCGGGCGGCCAGATCAAGTCCTCGATCGTGTTTCGTGGGCCCAATGGCGCCGCCTCGCGCGTCGGTGCTCAGCACAGCCAGGACTATTCGTCCTGGTATGCGCATGTGCCGGGTCTAAAGGTGGTCGCGCCCTATGACGCCGCTGACGCCAAGGGCCTACTGAAGGCGGCCATACGCGATCCTAATCCAGTCGTGTTTCTTGAGCACGAAATGCTTTATGGCACTGAATTTGATGTGCCCCAGATCGATGATTTTATTGTCCCGATCGGTAAGGCCAAGATTCGCCGCGCAGGGACCCATGTCACGATCACCGCCCATTCGCGCATGGTCGGCTTGGCGCTTAAGGCTGCTGAAACCCTGGCAGCCGAAGGCATTGAGGCCGAAGTGATCGATCTTCGCACCCTTAGGCCGCTCGATCATGCCACCATCTTGGCCAGTGTGCGCAAGACCAATCGTCTGGTTACGGCCGAAGAAGGCTGGGGTGCCATGGGGGTGGGGGCTGAGATTATTGCCCGTGTGGTCGAGCACGCCTTTGACGATCTTGATGCCCCTCCTATGCGGGTTTGTCAGGAGGATGTGCCCTTGCCCTATGCGGCCAATCTTGAGGCCTTATCGCTGCCAACGGCGGACAAGATTGTCCAGGCCGTTCGCGCCGTCTGTTATGTGAGCTAAGCCCATGTCCGTTGAAATTCTGATGCCGGCCCTGTCCCCGACCATGGAGGAGGGCACGCTTGCCAAGTGGCATGTGGCGGTGGGCGATGTGGTCAGGGCTGGCGATGTGATTGCCGAGATTGAGACCGACAAGGCGACCATGGAGGTCGAGGCGGTCGATGAGGGCGTGATTGAGGCCTTGCTGGTGCCTGCGGGCACTGAAGGCGTTAAGGTCAATACGGTGATTGCCAGGCTGGCGGGGGAGGGCGAGGCTGTGGCTGCGCCAGTTGCACCTGCGCCGACCGCGCCCCCTTCCCCGGCTTTGCCGGGACGTCCCCCAAAGGGGGAAGATTTAGCTAAAACTAATCCTCCCCCCAAGGGGGAGGGGGACCGCGAAGCGGTGGAGGGGGCTGACGCCAAGTCTAGCAGCCGCATTGCCGCCTCGCCCCTAGCCCGCCGCCTGGCCCGCTCGGCCGGGATTGATCTGACAAGCGTGGCGGGCTCTGGCCCGCATGGCCGGATTACCAAGCGCGATATTGACGCCCTGGCCGGAAGGCCTGCGAGCGCCAGCCCGGCAGCCCAGCCCGTCCACATGGCCCGCCCGGCCCAGAGCCTGGAACAGATGGGCATTAAGCCT
>CANGEH010000216.1 GCA_947452665.1 Caulobacteraceae bacterium | reverse complement strand
TCAAGCACCCACATATGCGCGCCTCTATGGGCATGTCGCCGACGACGGCGGGTTATGTCGTGATTGAAAATGGCGGCAAGAGCGATGAGCGGCTGGTCTCTGCGGCCTGCACCTGCGCCAAGATGGTCATGATCCACCAGACCGAGATCAAGAATGCCATGGCCTCGATGAAAGCCCTCGATGGCATGGACATCCCTGCTGGCGGCACGGCGCAACTAGCCCCCGGCGGCGCGCATCTGATGTTAATGGGCCTGAAAGCGCCTATCAAGGCGGGCGCCATGGTCAATATGACCCTGACCTTTGCCAAGGCTGGGCGCGTTACCGTGCCGTTCATGGTGATGGACAAGGCGGGCGGCGATATGGGCACCATGCCCGGCATGGACCACCACCAACATTAGGCAAGGAATGCCAAGCTTTTACTTGCGCAGCGCGCTCAGGCCCGGCACCTTTGCCGCATGAGCACGCGCAAGTTTTTGGTCATAGCCGATGATAGCCCTGAATTTGCGGCGGCCCTGCACTATGCCTGTCGCCGGGCGCGATCGACCGGGGGCAAGGTTGCGCTTTTGCGGGTTATGGAACCGGCAGAGTTCGAGCACTGGTCGGGTGTGCGCGACGAGATGCAGCGCCAGTTACGGGCTGAGGCGGAAGCAGTCTTGCAGCGCATGGCCGGTCAAGTCATGGCTGATCTGGGCCAATCGCCAGAATTTATCATTATGGAGCATGGCGATACCAAGGCGGCGATCCGCGCTGCTGTCGCCGCCGATCCAGACATCAAGATCTTGATCCTGGCGGCCGCTGCAGGGGGGCGTGATCCTGGGCCATTAGTGGCCTCGATCGCCCGCGACGGCGTGTCTTGGGGTGCGCGCAAGATCCCGGTGACGGTGGTTCCGGGCGATCTTACCCGCGAACAAATCGATGATCTTGCCTGAGGCGGTTGTGTTTGCCGCCTCATGAGGCCATGTAAGCCCTATCGATCTTGCAGCCTTAAGGGCCGGACATGTTTATCCAGACTGAAGCCACGCCAAATCCTGATGTTTTGAAATTCCTGCCCGGCCGCGAAGTGCTGGGTCAGGGCACGCGCGAATTTCGCACACCCGCAGAGGCGCAAGCCTCGCCTCTGGCCATGGCGATTTTTGATCTGGACGGGGTAGGCCGGGTGTTTTTTGGCCCCGACTTTGTCACCGTGACCAAGACCGAAACCCTAGACTGGCCTCAACTCAAGGCCCCAGTCTTGGCCGCGATTATGGAGCATTTCACCTCCAATGCCCCCTTGCTATTTGAGGGCGGCGAGGCGGCTGGTCATGATGCGGACGTCTATGAGGGCGAGGTTGCCCAGATAGTGGCCGAGATCAAGGACCTGCTCGATACGCGCATTCGCCCCGCCGTGGCCCAGGATGGCGGCGACATCTTGTTCAACCGGTTTGATGCGGGCACGGGCGTGGTCTGGCTGCATATGCGCGGGGCCTGTGCGGGCTGTCCGTCCTCATCTGCAACCTTGAAATCCGGCGTCGAAAACATGCTCAAACACTATGTGCCCGAAGTCACCCGCGTCGAGCAGGCGCTCTAGTTCAGGATCCCGCCATGTCAAAGCCCTTGAATGACCAAGCCCTTGATCAGGTGTTTCGCACCGCCCGGTCGGTTAATTTCTGGACCCCGGACAAGGTGTCCGATGCCCTGCTGCATCAGGTCTATGATCTGGCCAAGTTTGGCGCGACCTCCGCCAATGCCTCGCCAGCGCGGTTTGTGTTTGTCTCGACGCCCCAGGCTAAGGCACGGCTAGAGCCCCTATTGTCTGAGGGCAATCGCGCCAAGTCTATGGCCGCGCCCGTGACCGTGATTATCGGCCATGATTTGAACTTTGCGGAGCAGATGCCAAAACTGTTTCCCTCCAACCCGGATGCGCGCCACTGGTTTAGCGCGCCGGGCGTTACCGAGATCACGGCCATGCGCAATGGCACCCTGCAAGGGGCCTATCTGATGCTGGCGGCTCGGATGCTCGGGCTAGATTGCGGGCCCATGTCTGGCTTTGACAATGCCGGGGTTGATGCCGAGTTTTTTGCTGGGACCCAGATCAAGTCCAATTTCTTGTGCAATCTCGGCTATGGCTCGGACGAAAACGTCTTCCCGCGCTCACCGCGTCTGGGCTTTGAAGAAGCATGCCAGATCGTCTGACGGTTCTGGCGCTCGATACGGCGCAAAACGCCTGTAGCGTGGCTGTGGTCCGCGGCGGCTTGGTGCTGGCCACCGCGTCAGAGCCCATGGTGCGCGGCCATCAAGAGCGGCTGGCCCTCATGGTGCAAGAGGTCATGGCCAAGGCGGGTCTGGCCTTTGCCGAGCTTGATCGGATTGGCGTCACGGTGGGACCTGGCTCCTTTACCGGCCTTCGGGTTGGCATGGCTTTTGCCAAGGGTCTGGCGCTTGTGCTGGCTAAGCCCTGTATCGGCATAGGCTGCTTGCCCGCCCTAGCCGCATCAGCGCCGGATGCGGGTTTGGTCGCCGCGATCATCGATGCCCGGCGCGATCAGGTTTATTTGCAAATCTTTGCCGACGGCGAGGCCTTAATGGCACCGGATGCGGTATCGCTTGGGGTGGCGGCCGCGCGCCTTGCCGAGCTTTGGAACGGCGGGCCGGTCACGATCATTGGCCCAGGGGCGGCCTTGCTGGACGGTGTGATCAAGGGCGCGAGGATCTTGGTGTGCGAGGCCGCCGATCCGGTAGCGCTGGCGCGGCTGACCAGCAGGGCTGAAATCAGCCCGCCTCGGCCGCTTTATCTGCGCGCGCCCGATGCCAAGCTGCCGGGCGGCCTTGTGCCGGATTTTGCGTTTTGAGCCCTGATCGGCCTCAAGGCGCCTTGCGGCTCGCCGCGCCCAAGGATGCCCAGACCCTCGCCGCCCTACATGGCCGGGCGTTTGATGATCCCTGGCCTGTGATCATGATTGCCGATCTTTTGGGCGGGGAGGGCATGATTGCCTTGGTGTGGGAGCAGGGCGAGCTTGCGCTAGGCTTTGTCCTAGCGCGCGTGGTTGTCGATGAGGCTGAAATCTTGACCCTAGCCGTCGATCCGGCCAGCCGCCGGGCCGGGGTGGGGGCAGCCTTGCTGGCAAGAGCCATAGTGCTAGCCGCCGAGCGCGGGGCGGAGGCACTGTTTTTAGAAGTGGCGGTGGATAATCTGGCGGCCCTTGGCCTTTATGACCGACACGGCTTTGCCAAGGTCGGCCGCCGCCGCGCCTATTATACCCATGCCGATGGCCATGCGATTGACGCCTTGGTTTTGCGACGCAACCTTAACAAGCCCGCCATTTAGGCCTATAGCAGGGATCAGGATTACCCAAGGGCGGATGGGCGTTTTGGATCGCATAGAAAAACTCTGTATCGACAAGGGTATGCGCATGACCGACCAGCGTCGGGTCGTGGCGCGGATCTTGTCTGACGCTAGTGACCATCCCGATGTCGAGGAGCTGTATCGCCGCGCCTCTTTGGTTGACCCCAATATCTCGATTGCCACAGTCTATCGCACAGTGCGCCTGTTTGAAGAGGCTGGCATTATTGCAAGGCATGATTTCCGTGACGGCCGCTCGCGCTACGAAGAAGCGCCGCAAGACCATCATGATCATCTGATCGATATGAAGACCGGCAAGGTCGTCGAATTCATGGATGAAGAGATCGAACAGCTGCAAGCGGCCATTGCCCGGCGTCTCGGCTATCGCCTGATTGATCACAGGCTGGAGCTTTATGGCGTGCCGCTTGAGCCGGAGGAAGGGTGAAGACCTGCGGCCAAGCTTGCCAGCAAGGCTGCGTGACCCCATAAACCCCTCATGACCGATCTTCCCGCGCAAAAACTGCTCTATATCAAGACCTATGGCTGTCAGATGAATGTCTATGACAGCGAGCGCATGACCGACATCCTGCGTCCCTTGGGCTATGGCGTCACCGAGACGCCGGAAAACGCCGATCTGATCGTACTCAATACCTGCCACATCCGCGAAAAAGCCACCGAAAAGGTCTATTCAGAGTTGGGTGTTCTGCGCCGCCTCAAGGAGGACAAGGCCTCAAGCGGTGGTCAGATGACCATTGCCGTGGCCGGATGCGTCGCCCAGGCCGAGGGCTCCGAAATCATGCGCCGTCAAAGCGCGGTGGACTTTGTGCTGGGGCCGCAGTCCTATCACCGCTTACCGGAAATGATTGCCCGCGCCCATCGGGCCTCGGGCGAGGTGCTGGCCGCTGATTTTGCGGCTGATGAAAAATTCGATGCCTTGCCGCTTGAGCGCCAACCCGGCGGCGTTACGGCCTTTTTGACCGTGCAGGAAGGCTGCGACAAGTTTTGCACCTTCTGTGTCGTGCCCTATACGCGCGGCGCGGAATATTCGCGGCCAATTGAGGCGGTCTTGGCCGAGGCTAGGGGCCTAGCGGCTCAAGGCGTGCGCGAAATCACCCTGCTGGGCCAAAACGTCAATGCCTATGGCGCCGGGCGCGAAGAGGGCGGTCTTTCAGGTCTGGTTCAGCGCCTAGCCGAGATTCCCGGCCTTGACCGCATTCGCTATACGACCAGCCATCCGCGCGACATGGATGAGGCCCTGAT
>CANGEH010000215.1 GCA_947452665.1 Caulobacteraceae bacterium | reverse complement strand
GCCTTCTGGTTGGAGCGCGGGCGAGATTGTCTGGCCAACCCCGCAGCGCCTGCCCTTGGGCAGTCTGATGAATTATGGCTATGAGGGCCAGGTGCTCTTGCCCGTCGCCTTGACGGTTCCCGCCAGCGCCCGCCCCGGCGATACGGTCAATCTCAAGGCCGAGGTTGGATTCTTAGTCTGTAAGGACATCTGCATCCCCGAACAGGCCAGCCTGACCCTCGCGGTCAAGATTGCCAGCGGTGTGCCCAAGCCTGACCAGTCCGTAGCTGCCGCCATACTCAAGACTCTGACCGATGCGCCAAAACCAGCCGATATCAAGGCGGCCTTACGGTTTGAGGCCGGGGTCTTGAAATTGTCGGCCACGGGCGCGGCCCTGGCGGGCGGCAATTTTCCAAACGCCTATTTCTATCCCTATGACAGCACGGTGCTGGACCATGCCAAACCCCAGGCGATTGAGCGTGGCCCAGAGGGGCTGACCCTGACCCTGCCAGCCGGTTATGCCTTTACCAAGACCCCGGTCCCTGGCCAGCTGGTCGGTGTGCTCGACCTTGGCGATCATGCGTTTGAGGTCACAGCCAAGACTGGAGCATTGGCCGAGGGCGCGGCCGGCTTGGGGGCGCCCACCGCGCCCTCGGCCAAGACCATGAGCCTGCCCTTGGCGATCTTGTTTGCGTTTTTGGGCGGGGTGATCTTGAACCTGATGCCGTGTGTCTTTCCGATCCTGTCCATGAAGGCCGCCGCCCTGACCGGGCATTCGGGCGAGGCGAGGGGCGCACGGATGCAGGGCCTGGCATTTTTGGCCGGGGTTGTTTTGACGTTTCTGGGCCTCGCCGCGGCCCTGATCGCGGCCAAGGCGGCGGGCGCGGCGGTCGGCTGGGGCTTTCAACTGCAATCGGCCCCGGTGGTGGCGACCTTAAGTCTGGTCATGCTGCTGACCGCCTTGAACCTATCGGGCGTGTTTGAGGTCGGGGCCAGTTTGCAAGGGGCGGCAGGATCTGCGCCGCTGGCCTCGCGCTCTGGCCTTGTCGGCGCTTTCTTTACCGGCGTCCTGGCCGTGGTGGTGGCTGCGCCCTGTACCGCGCCCTTCATGGCCGGGGCGATTGGCTTTGCCTTGACGCAGGGGGCCGTGACCGCCTTGCTGGTATTTTTGTTCCTAGGCCTGGGTCTTGCTGCGCCGTTTACCGCCCTTGCCTTTGCACCCGGCCTTCTTGCGCGCCTGCCAAGGCCTGGCCCCTGGATGGAGCGGTTAAAACAGGCCCTGGCCTTTCCGCTCTATGGTGCTGCGGCTTGGCTCGCCTGGGTGTTTGTGCTGCAGGCTGGAACCCAGGCCCTAGCGCTCCTGTTCGCCGCCGCCGTCGCCACAGCCTTTGCTGCCTGGCTGTATGGCAATGCGCAAAAGGCCAGCCTGATGGGGGCCAAGCCGCGTCTGAGCCAGGGCCTGGCCATCCTGTCCATCCTTGCGACCATTGCGCTGGTGGTCACAGCGGCGCGCCTGCCAAGGCCAGACGCGGTTGCGGGACCCAGTGCCGCCACTGCGACCGAACTGGCGTCTGAGCCATTCTCGCCCGCGCGGGTCGAGGCCTTGCGCGCCGAGGGCAGGCCCGTCTTGATCAATTTCACTGCTGCCTGGTGCATAACCTGTCAGGTCAATGATCAGGCCGCCCTGTCGCGCCCAGGCGTGGCCGAGGCGATCAAGGCCACAGGCACAATCTATATGGTCGCCGACTGGACCAATCGCGACGGGGTGATTGCCAAGGCGCTGGAAGATCAGGGCCGGGCGGGCGTGCCGCTCTATCTGATCTATCCCGTGGGCCGCCGCGCGCCGGTGGCCTTGCCGCAAATCCTCACCGAAGGTCTGGTGGTTGAGGCGCTAAACGCCGCCGCCAAGCCTTAAGCGCGGCGGGTAAAATCGGTATTCCGCATTTTGTGCAAATTCGGCTAGGTCTGGAGCGACGGACCTCAGGAGCCTGCCATGACCGATATGACCTCCGCCTGGACGCGGTTTGATCAGGCCGCCAAGGCCGTGTCGCAGGTGCGGATCGACGGCTTGTTTGCCGCCGAGCCCAATCGTTTGGCCCAGATGAGCCTTGAGGCGGCGGGGCTTTATCTGGACCTATCCAAGCAGGCCTGGACCCAGGACCTGCTGGCCGCAGGGCTCGACCTGGCCCGCGCTGCGGATCTGGACGATGCGCGGGCACGCCTGTTTAGCGGGGCTGTGGTCAATGCCTCGGAAGATCGTGCCGTCCTGCATCCCGCCCTGCGCGCTCCCGATGGCGCAGATTTTAAGGCCAAGGGCGAGCCGGTCTCGCGCGCAGTCGAGGCGGGCCGCGCCGCCATGCAGGCCTTTGCCAATGGCGTGCAATCGGGCGCGATCAAGGGCGCGACGGGCAAGCCGTTTAAGAGCCTTGTTCATATCGGCATTGGGGGCTCCGACCTTGGCCCGCGCCTGGTCTGGGAGGCCTTGAGGCCGCTGGGTGGCAGCATTGACTTGCGGTTTGTCGCCAATGTCGATGGCTCAGACCTTGCCGCTGCCTTGCAGGGCCTAGACCCCGCCCAGACCCTGGTGGTGGTGGTGTCCAAGACCTTTACCACCGAGGAAACCATGGCCAATGCCCTAGCCGCCCGCGACTGGCTGTCCGCCAGCCTTGGCCAAGACGCGGCGGGTGCCCATATGGCGGCTGTTTCTGCTGATCCAGACAAGTGCGTGGCCTTTGGCCTGGCGGCTGATCGGGTGTTTGCCTTTTGGGACTGGGTTGGCGGGCGCTATTCGGTCTGGTCGGCGGTTGGCCTGTCTTGCGCCGTGGCGCTGGGCTGGCCCGCCTTTGAGGCTTTTTTGGCCGGTGCAGCGGCGATGGATGCGCATTTTCTCAGCGCCCCGTTCGAGCGCAATGCGCCCGTGCTCTTGGCCCTAGCCCAGATCGTCAATCGCAACGGTCTTGGCCGCAGTGCCCGCACCGTCGTGCCCTATGCCCAGCGTCTGCGCCTCTTGCCCTCGTTTCTGCAACAGCTGGAAATGGAGTCCAATGGCAAGCGGGTCGACAGCCAGGGTCAGCCCCTGACCCGCGCCAGCGCCGCCCTGGTATTTGGTGAGCCGGGCACGAATGGCCAGCACGCCTACTTTCAATTGCTACATCAGGGCACGGACGTGGTGCCGGTCGAGTTTATTGCCGTGGCCTATAATGATGAGGGCCCGGCCGGTGCCCATACCAAGCTCTTGGCCAATGTACTGGCCCAGGCTGAGGCCTTGATGGTCGGCCGGTCCGAGGCTGAGGTGCGGGCCGAACTGGTGGCCAAGGGTCTGGATGCTGCCGCCATTGATGTCCTAGCCCCGCAGCGCACCTTTCCCGGCAATCGCCCCTCCAGCCTCATCGTGCTTGAGCGCCTGACGCCGCAGGCCTTGGGCGCCTTGATTGCGCTTTATGAGCACAAGACCTTTGTCGAGGGCGTCATCTGGGGCCTGAACAGTTTTGACCAATGGGGCGTGGAACTGGGCAAGTCTTTGGCCAAGCGCATATTGGGCGAGTTGGAAGGGGGCGCGTTACTGCCGCATGACCCATCCACCGCCAGCCTGATTGCCCGGTTTAGGCTATAATCGCGTCCAGAAACCGAGCCAAACCGCCTCCAACCTTGCCGCGCGGCGCGTGATCCGGTAATCGCGGCGCATGACCCAAGATGCCACATTCCGGCCCGAGGCCCGCAACCCTCGGGGTTTTCAAGACAAGCGCGCGCGTGACCTGCGTATTGAGCGCCATATTCTGGAATCCGTGGCCAAGGTTTATGAGCGCTATGGCTTTGAAGCGCTCGATACCGGCGCGTTTGAATATGCCGATGCGCTGGGCAAGTTCTTGCCCGATAGCGACCGTCCCAATGAGGGCGTGTTCGCCCTGCAAGATGATGACGAGCAATGGATGGCCCTGCGCTATGACCTGACCGCGCCGCTTGCCCGGTTTGTCGCGCAAAATCCAGAAGGCCTGCCCAAGCCATTTCGGCGCTATGCCTTTGGCCCAGTCTGGCGCAATGAAAAGCCAGGCCCCGGGCGGTTCCGTGAATTTATCCAGTGCGATGCCGACACGGTTGGCTCTGCCCGGCCCGAGGCCGATGCCGAGATCGTGGCCCTGGCCGTCGAGGGGTTGATGGCGACCGGCCTTAAGCGTGGTCAGGCCATTTTAAAGATCAATAATCGCAAACTGCTCAATGGCCTACTGACCTCTGCCGGGGTGCAGAGCGAGGGGCAAAAGCTCGGTGTTTTGCGGGCGGTGGATAAGCTCGATCGTCTGGGTCCTGATGGCGTGCGCCTCTTGCTCGGCGAAGGGCGCAAGGATGAGTCTGGGGCCTTTACCAAGGGCGCGGGCCTGAACGCCAAGGCGGCCGAACAGGTCCTGGCCTTTGTCGCGGCCGGCGGCGGGTCGCGTTCGGAGGTCCTAAACACCTTGGCGGGCGTGGTCGGTGGCTCGGCTGAGGGCGATGAGGGCCTGGCTGAACTGGCCAAGATTGATGCGGCGCTAAACAGCCTTGGCGTTGGCGAGGATCAGGCGGCGTTTGAGCCCTCGGTGGTGCGGGGCCTTGAATACTATACCGGCCCGGTGTTTGAG
>CANGEH010000214.1 GCA_947452665.1 Caulobacteraceae bacterium | reverse complement strand
TTCACCCGCGGTGAGACCCAGGCCCTGGTGGTTGCGACCCTCGGCACCGGCGATGATGAGCAATTCATCGATGCCCTGGAAGGCACCTATAAGGAAAGCTTCCTGCTGCACTATAATTTCCCGCCCTATTCGGTGGGTGAAACCGGCCGTATGGGCTCGCCTGGTCGCCGCGAAATCGGTCACGGCAAGCTGGCCTGGCGCGCCCTGCGTCCCATGCTGCCAACCAAGGCGGACTTCCCCTATACCATCCGTCTAGTGTCGGAAATTACCGAGTCCAATGGTTCGTCCTCCATGGCTACGGTCTGTGGTTCGTCCCTGGCCATGATGGATGCGGGCGTGCCCTTGCTTAAGCCCGTTTCGGGCATTGCCATGGGCCTGATCCTCGAGCCCGATGGCTATGTGGTCCTGTCCGATATTCTGGGTGACGAAGATCACCTGGGCGACATGGACTTTAAGGTCGCCGGTACCGAAGACGGTATTACCAGCCTGCAGATGGACATTAAGATCCCCGGGATTACCGAGGAAATCATGCAAAAGGCCCTGCACCAAGCCAAGGGCGGTCGTCTGCATATCCTAGGCGAAATGGCCAAGGCGATTTCGGGCGCGCGCGAAGAAATTGGCGAATACGCACCCAAGATCGAGACCATCTCCATCGCTACCGACAAGATCCGTGAAGTCATTGGTTCGGGCGGCAAGGTGATCCGTGAGATCGTCGAAAAGACCGGTGCCAAGGTCGATATCAAGGATGATGGAACGGTCAAGGTCTCGGCCTCTGACGGTGCCAAGATCAAGGCGGCGATTGACTGGATCAAGTCGATCGCTTCTGAGCCAGAAATGGGCGCCATCTATGACGGTAAGGTCGTCAAGGTCGTCGATTTTGGCGCCTTTGTTAACTTCTTTGGTGCCAAGGATGGCCTGGTCCATATCAGCCAATTGTCCCAGACCAAGGTCGCCAAGACCACGGACGTGGTTCAAGAAGGCCAGATCGTCAAGGTCAAGCTGATGGGCGTTGATGACCGCGGTAAGGTCAAGCTGTCCATGAAGGCCGTGGATCAAACCACGGGCGAAGACCTGACCCTGCGCGAGGCCGCGGCCCCCGAGGCCTAGGCCTAGCCAATCTATTGAATCTAAATGTCAGGCGGGCTCTCGGGTCCGCCTGATTTTTTGTGAAATACCGCTATCCAATAGCGCAATTTATTGATTACTATTCTTGGGTGATTTTGATCTCGAGGATCAGTATGCCGATAGAAACCGGCTTTGCCTTGGTCGGTGAGTCCAGAGCCGAAGGCCTGAAGGGCCGGTTGGCCCTCGCGGCCTTTATCGGCACAACGGCCTGGGTCTATGCACCTTCGATTTGGCCGGCCGTCTGGTTTATTGCCATGTGCCTTGGCCAGGTGGCGGACTATTATATTTTCCTGCCCTATCGCCGCGACCCGACCAATCCAAGATCCATGCTCTATCGGGTGTTTACCTGCGTTTTTGTGTTTTTAAACACAGGCCTTTATGCCGGTATTACCTTGTATATCTGGCGTTCCGGCGATGAGACGGGACGGTTGTTTGCGGTCCTTCAAGCTTGCGGCGGCCTGTTGCATGTCACGCTTTATATGCATCAGCAGCGCGCCTTATTGTTCTCGGCCCTAGCCGCCCACACCTGTTATCTATTAGGCCTGCCCATGACCATGGCCCTGTCTGCGGGGCCCTTGTCGCTGTTTGTGTTTGTCGTTGGCTGCCTGCTCTATATTTCGCACATGGCGATTGAGGTTGCTAATTCCAACCGGGCAAACCAGGCGCTTAAGGCCGCGACCTTAGCGGCTGAAAAGGCCAATGCCGCCAAGACAGACTTTCTCGCCACCATTAGCCACGAAATTCGCACGCCGATGAATGCGGTTATGGCGGCGGTCCAGCTGCTGGATCGGACCGGTCCTACCCCTGAGCAAGCGGCCCATATCAAGATGATGAGCCAGGCCAGCGAGGTCCTAATGGGCCTCCTTAATGACGTATTGGACCTGTCGCGTATCGAGGCTGGAAAGATGCAACTTGATCCCACAGATCTTGAGCTTCGCCCCGCGCTTGAGGCCTTGATTAGCCTGTGGCAGCCCCAGGCCGCCGCCAAGTCTTGCCAACTGGTCTTGCACGTCGCGCCGGACGTGCCTGAAATCTTGCATGTGGATTCGCTGCGCCTAAGGCAGATCTTGTTCAATCTCTTATCCAATGCGGTGAAGTTTACCGACCAGGGCTTTATTAGCCTTAATGTCGGTCCGTCAGACGCCGCATCGCTCGGCGATCAAAACGGCCTTTATTTCGAGGTGGTCGATACGGGCTGCGGCATTTCTGAGGCGGTGCTGGGACGGTTGTTTGGCAGTTTCGAGCAGGCCGATGCGGGTACGACCCGGCAGCATGGTGGCAGTGGCCTTGGTCTGGCCATTAGTCGGCGGCTTGCCGAAAATATGGGCGGTGGCTTGACGGTTCAAAGCCGCCTGGGCGAGGGCTCAGCCTTTCGGCTTGATCTGCCCCTGCGCCGGGGCCGGGGTATGGATTCCCTTGGCCACGAATTGAGGCGCACAAACCGCCGTGCGCACCTAGACCCGCCTAACGACCTTTATAGCGATGTGCCGCTCAAGATCTTGCTGGCTGAAGACCATGGCGTTAACCGCCATATTATCGAGCAACTGCTCAGCCCGCTAAACTGTGATCTAACCATGGTCAATGACGGGGTTCAGGCCGTGGCGGCGGCGTCAGGGGCGCGCTTTGACCTGATCATGCTGGATATGCAAATGCCGCATATGGACGGGCTTGCCGCTGCCCGGGCTATTCGCGATCAGCCTGGACCCAACCGTCTTTCGCCAATGCTGGCCATTACCGCCAATGCGCTGGACCAGCACCGGGCCGAATGGGCCAGGCTGGGGGTTGAGGCCTATATAACCAAGCCACTCAATGCCGAACTCTTAATGACCACGGTTCTGGCCTTGGCCAGCCATAATTCCCCGCCAAAGGCCGCCGATGTCCGCAAGGCCTCTTGACCGTTCAAGCTGAAGCGAAAAGTGTGGTGATCCGCAGGGTGGGGAAATGATGGTCATGATGGCGAACAAGATTGCTCTAGTGATTGGCGCCGGTGACGCCTTGGGCAGTGCCATAGCGCGGCGCTTTGCCAAGGAAGGCTATCTCGCCGTTCTGGTGCGCCGCAACGCCGAAAAGCTGGAGCCGCTCGTGGCCCAGATCAAGGCCGAAGGTGGCCAAGCCATCGGCATGGCGGCTGATGCGCGCAAGGAAGACCAGATGACGGCCCTGTTTGATAAGGTCGAGCAAGAGCTTGGTCCGATCGAGGTCTGTGTGTTCAATATCGGGGCCAATGTAAGGTTCTCAATCCTCGAGACTACGGCCCGGGTCTACTCCAAGGTCTGGGAAATGGCGGCCTTTTCGGGTTTTCTGGCTGGCCGAGAGGCCGCGCGCCACATGATCACCCGCGCGCGCGGCACAATCCTCTTTACCGGAGCCACGGCCAGTCTGCGCGGCGCTTCGGGCTTTAGCGCCTTTGCTGGGGCCAAGGCGGCCTTGCGCAGCCTAGCCCAGTCCATGGCTCGCGAGCTGGGGCCCAAGGGCATTCATGTCGCCCACATCATCATTGACGGACCGATGGATACCGAATGGATTGCCGCAAATTTCCCAGAGGCCTATGCCCGCAAGGCCACGGACGGCATTCTTAATCCAGACCATGTCGCCGAGAATTATTGGCAACTGCATTGCCAGCCGCGCGATGCCTGGACCCATGAGCTGGATTTGCGGCCCTGGTCCGAAACCTGGTAGCCAGCAGCCCGGCATTTTTCGATAACAAGGCCTTGATTATTGGACGATCCAGTCCAGTTTACCCTTGCGGTGCCGGGGACAGACGACTAGTCCCTAGGCTCTAAACATTGTTCTGGGGATGGGTTGATGACGCGGCAAAAATTGGTGCCCTTGGTGATCGCCGGCGTGGTGGGTCTGGCCCTTATTTTCGGTATAAGCAGCTGGTGGATCAATAAGCAGCGCTTTGAGACCACGGAAAACGCCTATGTCCAGGCCGATACCGTAACCGTTAGTCCCCAGATTGACGGCTATGTCGCCGAGGTCCTGGTTACCGATAATCAAAAAGTGGCGGCCGGTCAGGAACTGGTGCGACTGGATCCTGCCCAGTCCCAGGCCAAGCTTGCCCAGGCCACGGCCAATCTGGCGGCCCTGGAGGCCGGGGTGCGCGGCGTTGATGATAAGGCCGCCCTTGAAAAGGCCATGGTGGCGCAAAAGGCGGCGGGCCTGACCAGTGCCCAGGCCGATGCGCGCCGCGCGGAAATGGACCTGCGGCGTTATCGGGCCTTGGCTGGCAATGGCTGGGTCTCTGACCAGCGCTTGCAGACCGTGGGGGCCGGGGCAGCACAGTCCAGCGCCGCTGTGGCCCAGGCCCAGGCGGCCTTGCAGGCCGAGCGCCAATCCGCCGCCTCGCTTGGCTCCGCCAAGGACCAGATGATTGCCCAGGCCCAGGCGGCGCGGGCGGCTGTGCAACAGGCCAAGATCGAGCTGGATCGTACGGTCATTCGGGCCCCTGCTGCCGGTGTGGTTGGCGCGCGCTCTGTGCGGCCGGG
>CANGEH010000213.1 GCA_947452665.1 Caulobacteraceae bacterium | reverse complement strand
TGGCAATTTCGTCGCCCAAAACAGCCAGATCGAAGCCTTCTCCTATGGCAATCCAAACCTGAAGCAGGAAACCTCCGATACCGTCACCTTTGGCGGCGTCTGGACCCCAGCCTCCATCCCAAGCCTGTCCGTGACCTTGGACTATTATGACATCAAGGTTCAGGACTATATCGGCTCGCTAAATGGTGGCGTTCAGGGCATTGTTAATGCCTGCTTCGCGTCCTTGGATCTGACCTCGGCGGCCTGTAACGATACGGGCATTGGCCTGCCTCTGATCTATCGCGACTCGGTCGGCAATCTGAAGGCACGTTCGCCTTTGGCCAATGTGTCTGAACTCCAGACCAAGGGCGTCGATCTGGCCGTCTCTTATCGCCTGGACCTGCCATTTGCGTCCGGCATCTGGGGTAAGAGCGTCAAGCTTGACGTGCAAACCACCTATCTGGACAGCTATATGCTGGACGGGATCGAGTATAAGGGCACGATTGGATCGTATAATATCGCCTCAACCCTGCCTGAATATAAGGGCAATCTGCGGGTTGGGTACGACGTTGGTCCTGTGAAATTGACCTATCAGGGCAATTACATTGGCAAGATGATCAACCAGGGTAACCTGGCCGTGTTCGAAGACGGCGGCTATAACAATGTCGACGCCTATTGGTACCATGACGTCAATGCCAGCTGGCCTGTGAATGACATGGTCGAGGTGTTTGGCGGCATTAAGAACCTTGGCGACAAGGAACCGCCTGTGTTTAACAACCCACAGGACGGCAATACCGACCCCAACAGCTATGACGTGATCGGCCGTTATTTCTACGCCGGTGCGACCCTGCGGTTCTAGTTTTTCTAGAACGGTTGTAGAATTGGGCGGCGGACCTTTGGGTTCGCCGCCCTTTTTTGTTGGGGCCTTGAAAGAGGATTGGCGGTTTGGCACGGATAACGGCGCGGCCTGGCGTTATGGCAGAGGTTCAAAAGGCCTTGAGCCTTTATCAAGCTGGCCGCCTTGCCGAGGCCGTAGCCCTGATTTCCGGCATCAAGCCCGATAAGCGCGATACCAATACCCATTTGCTGTTTGGCCGCATCTATATCCAGGCCCGTCTTTGGGCGGCGGCCGAGCAGGCCTATCGGGCCGCTCTTATGGCCGATCGCCACAATGCCGCAGCGGCCGAGGGCCTTGCCAGTGTCTTGAACACGCTAGGTCGCGGGGCCGAAACCCTGAAGGTTACAACCGCCTTTGCGGCTAATCCCGCCTGCGGCCCGGGCCTCCTATATGAACATGCAGAAGCCCAGCGCAGCCTAGGTCTGCTTGAGGCCAGTCTTGAGGCCTGCCAACGCATCGTCAAGCTTGCCCCCACCAGTGCCGTGGCCGAGCATAATGTCGCCGCAAGGCTGGGTGATTTAAGGCGCTATGCACAGGCCCAGGCGGCCGCAGAACGCGCCTTTGCCAAGGGATCAGACGCGCCAGAGACCTGGCTGGTTTATGGGCGCGCCCTGCAAGGTCAGGACCGATACGATGAGGCCGAGGCGGCCTATCAGCGCGCCTTGGCCGGGCCGCGGCCCTGTATCGATGCCCATCTTGATCTGGCCCAGTCGATCTGGATGCGTACGGGCGATGCCAAGGCCGCCTCGCAAAGGCTAGATGAAGCGATCGCCGCAAGCCCTGATCAGCCCCTTCTGGCGCATTTCAAATCCAAACTGCTTGACCATGCGGGTGATAAGGCCGGTGCCTATCAGGTCTTGGTGTCGACGATCCGTCGCCGTCCAGAATCGACCGTGAGCTTGGAGCTTCAAGCGGCCGATGCGGCCCTAGCGCTTGGCGACCTCGAGGCGGCGCGTTTTCATGCGGAGCGGGTGCGGCAGGTCGCGCCAGAGGATTCCAATCTTTTGCGTGTGGAATGCGACCTTTATCTGGCCCTTGGTCAGGGCGCTGAGGCGGTTTCGGCCGCCGAGCGGCTCTATCAGCGCTTGCCGATGGACCGGTCGGTCTTGGCTCGGCTGGCGACAGCCTGGCGGATGGCGGGAGATGGTCGCTATGGCCCGCTTTATGACTATGGCCAGTTTGTAAAAACCTTTGATCTGGAGACCCCGGACCATTGGACAGACCTGCCCAGCTATCTGGCCGATCTGGCGACGAGCCTTGAGGCGGCCCATGGCGCACTCGCCGACCCCTTGGGTCAGTCGGTGCGCGGCGGCAGTCAGACCTTGCAAAACCTGCTGCAGTCAAAGGATCCGGCCATAGCCGCCTTCTTTGCGGCGATTGATGCCCCTATTCGCCAATATATCGCCCAGCTTGGCCGGGGTAGGGATGCCCTGCGCCAAGGCAATCTGGGAGGGTATCAGTTCAGTGGCGCCTGGTCGGTGCATCTGCGTCCAGGCGGTTTTCACACCGACCATGTTCACCCCAAGGGGTGGCTGTCCTCGGCCTTTTATGTCGATACGCCCAAGGCGGCTGAGGCTGGCGGCCGCGAAGGCTGGCTCAAATTTGGCCAGCCGGGCATAGCAACCTTGCCCGCCCTAGAGGCTGAGCACTGGGTCAAGCCCGAGCCGGGCAGGCTGGTGCTGTTTCCCAGCTATATGTGGCACGGCACCGTACCCTTTACGTCCAAGGATCGCCGGCTCAGTATCGCCTTTGACCTTGTGCCAGACCGCCCAAGGCGCTGACCTGTGCTGTTAGCGCACCGGTGTTGGGGCGAGCACCGTTGCATGGGCCTGATCGCGCAGGCGAGCCTGCATCAGGGTGTCCATCACGCCCTGGGCCCTTGGATCGCCCAAGAGCCAGGCGGCGGCCGCCGTGGTGCGCATGGCTGTGCTGCTCACGCCCAAGGCGCGTTCAAAGGCCTCAAACGGTGAGCGCTGGGTCGGCAGGAAGGTCAGGCGCGCGCTCTTATTGCCAATGCCGCTCAGGCTCTTGGCCTTGTCGACCGCGTCATAAAACCCGCCCAACTGGTCGACCAGACCCAGTTGCAGGGCCTGTTCGCCGGTCCAGACCCGGCCCTTGGCGATCTCGCGCACCCGCTCTGGTTTGAGTTTGCGCCCATCGGCGACCCTGGCGATAAAGCCGTCATAGACCGCGTCAATCGATTTGGCGAAGCCTGCTCTTTGGGCCGGGCTAAAAGCCTCGCCCATGCCATAGGCCCCGGCAAAATCGCCGCCGACCGTGGTGTGGCGTACATCAACGCCATAGCGGCCAAGGCCTTCGCCCAAGGCAAACTTGCCACCAAACACACCGATTGAGCCGGTCAGGGTGGTGGGCTGGGCGACAATCGCGCTGGCCTGTGACGAGATCCAATAGCCGCCCGAAGCGGCATAGGTGCCCATAGAGACCACAACCGGCTTGCCCGCGGCCTTGGCAGCCCGCACGGCGGCGAGAATTTGCTCGGACGCGGTGTCCGAGCCGCCGGGCGAGGAGACCCTCAGGACAATGGCCTTGACGTCCTTGTCCTCGATCGCCTGATAAATCGCGTCGCTCATCTCGTCGGAATATATGGTCTGCTCATTAGAAAAGGCGCTTTGCGCGCCACCAGAGCCGGTAATGATCGGCCCCTCACCGCTGATGACCGCAATAGCGGGCTTGGTCTTGTCTAGGGCATTAAGGTTGCGGCCGCCGTGCAGGACACCGGACTGATAGTCTTCAAAAGCAACCAGTTCAGCGCCTTCACCGGCCTGTTTCAGCGCAAATTGCTCGGCCTCATGTACCTGGCCCAGCTTGTCGATCAGGCCCTTGTCCAGGGCCTCTTGGGCTGAATAGGGGCCAGCCTCGATCAGGCTATGTATCGACTTGCCGCTGGTCTTGCGATCCAGCGCCGCCGTATTCAGGGCGCGGTCATAGATCGAGGTCATCCAGGACTGGGTCGATTGCTTATGCGCCGCTGTATAATCGCTATAGAGGTAAGGATTAACCGCATTCTTATATTCATAACGCTGTTCGTATTCGGCCTTGACCCCATACTTGTCGAACAAGCGCTTAAAGAAGATGTCCTCAATGCTCAGGCCCGTGACCTGAAACGAGGAACCCGGCTGCATCCAGACACTATTGCTGGCTGCGCCAAGCATATAGGTCGAGGTGACAATCCCGGACGGATAAAGCCCCTGGCTATAGGACAAGATCGGCTTGCCCTTGGCGCGGAAGGTGCGAAAGGCTTGGCGCAATTCGTCGGCGGCGGCGGGGGCCATGCCCGCATCCGGCAGACGCACGAAAAGGCCCTTGACCTTGTCATCGCTCTCGGCCGCCCGCAGGGTCTGGACAATGCCCATTACCGACAGGCCGCCGCCACTAAAGGCCGCAAACGGGCTTTGCACCGACTGATCGGTCAGGGTCTGGCGCAGGTCCAGCTGCAAGACACTATGCGCAGGCGTCGCGGCGGGCTTGGCCGCGCCTGCCGCCATCACGATCAGCACAAAGGGCAGGCCGATAAAAAACAGCATCAGGCCGACAAACACGCCCGCCACTGTGATCATGAACTGTTTCACGTAAAATCTCCCGCCAAAGGCCGTCAAACGCAACCTGACGTCCATAAGCCCTAGATCAAACAATGGCGAGGCTTGAGATCAAATTGAAGCGGGAAAAATGGTCGGAGTGAGAGGATTCGAACCTCCGACCCCCGCCTCCCGAAGACGGTGC
>CANGEH010000212.1 GCA_947452665.1 Caulobacteraceae bacterium | reverse complement strand
TCACTGCCGGGCGTTTTGTGTTTCTAACAAGGTGGCCGATCTTATTTGATCTTGCCTTCCTTGAATTCGACATGCTTGCGCACGACGGGGTCATACTTGTTCATGACCAGCTTTTCGGTCTTGGTGCGGGCATTCTTCTTGGTGACATAGAAGAAGCCGGTATCCGCGGTGGAGTTCATGCGGATCTTGATCTGTGCTGGCTTAGCCATGGTTCAATCCTTCGGGGGCTAGCCGCAGGCGCGGTGAGCCAGAAAATTTAAGAGGGCGGACAATACCCATGACGCGGCCAATGTCAACGCGCCATGACGTCTATCGCAGCGCCTTGTGCCGCGGCGCGCCGCGCCGATAGGTGAACAGAAAGGCCGGATGGTCGCGGGCCTGATCGGCGACATGATGCAAAACCGCCTCGGTAATATCGAACATGGGCAGTTTTAGCGCGACGTCCAGCGGCCGGTAATCCAGATCGGCCAGTTCGGGCGAGGCGGCATGGGTGCCTTGCGTCAAGGCCGCATCAATCTGAAAAAATCGCGCATGAAAGCGGATGGGGCTTTCGGTCGGGGTAATGGCCCTAGCAATCAAGGTTAGGCGCGACAGGTCCGGCCCGTCATGGCCAGGGCCTGCGGGCACGGTCAGGCCGGTTTCCTCCTCGGTTTCGCGCAAGGCCGCGACGCCCAGGGCATTGGCCAGGGCCTGGCTTGCCGCACAAAGCCGGATACAGTCGCCCGATAAGGGCTTGGCGGGCCTGATCAACCGGTCAGCGGGATCAAGCTTGCCGCCTGGAAACACAAACACATCGGGGGCAAAGGCCGACTTGCCCGGTCTGCGGCCCATCAAGACTTCTGGCCCAGCCGATCCCTGACGAATCAGGACCAGGCTGGCGGCATGGCGCGGCCTGGCGGCGGTCATAGGTGGCTTAGGTGCCGCGCGCCGCGCACAAAGCGCACAAACGGGGCCGGGCGCTCGGGCGCGTCTAGCTTTAAGGCCAGTTCCTGCACCACGAACCGGGTGATATTGGGCAGGTCCAGCGCCAGGGCCTCGTCCAGATCGACCCATTCAATCTCGTCCAGCTCGCCGCAATCGGGCGCGCGCTCTAGGCTAATCAGGTTTTCAGCGCTGGCCATAAAGAACCGCGCATCAAACCGTTTGGGCCGATAGGGCGGGGTAATGGCCCGGGCGATAAAGTCCAGGGCCGCCAGATCAGGCTGGGCCCCCAGTTTTAGAAAGTCGCCCCAAGGCCCCTTGGCGGTTTTTTCCGGTGCTGGCCTGGCCAGCAAGAGGCCGACCTCTTCAAAGGTCTCGCGTACAGCGGCCAAGGCCAAGGCGCGAGCGCGGGTCGGCGGCGCGGTCTTTTCAACCCGCACGGCAACCTCGGGGCGCAGATCGCTGGCATAGGGCGCGCGAAAATCGCTAGGATCGATCCGCCCGCCGGGAAACACCCATTTGCCGGGCATAAAGCTGTGACCCTTATTGCGCCGCCCCATCAAGAGGCGCGGCTTGGCACCGTCGCGGCGGACAATAATCAAGGTGGCGGCATCGCGTGGCCGCACCACCTTCTGGTCCTCGGCGCGCATGGCACCATCGGTGCGTGGATCGTAATTGGGGTCAAGCTTGGGTTCGGTCATGAACCCATTTTAAGCCGGTTCTGGCCAAGGGAAAGCCTGACCTAGCGGAAACCCGTGCGTCTTGATCGGCTTGACCCGGCAACGCGCCCGTCGCAACCTGAGCACCAGACCTATTTCAAGGAATCCCCATGCGCCTCTTGCCCGCCACCATGGCCGCCGCCCTTAGTCTGGCCAGTGCCAGCACCGCCCTTGCACAGGTCCCAACCGAGGCCGTGTTTGCCGCCGCCAAGGCGGTCCAGCCCAAGGTCGTGGCCTGGCGGCGCGATCTTCATGAACATCCCGAACTGGGCAATCGCGAGGTCCGCACCGCAGCCCTGGTTGCGGCCGAGTTAAAGCGTCTGGGCTTTGAGGTTCGCACCAAGGTCGCCGTGACGGGCATTGTTGCCGTGCTCAAGGGTGGCAAGCCCGGCGGCGTGGTTGCCCTGCGCGCCGATATGGATGGCCTGCCGGTTGAGGAAAAGACGGGCCTTGCCTTTGCCTCCAAGGCCATGGGTGAATATGAGGGCGCGCCGGTGCATGTCATGCATGCCTGCGGCCATGACACCCATGTCGCCATGCTGCTGGGCGCAGCCACCGTGCTTGCTGGCATGCGCGACCAGATTCCCGGCACCGTGGTCTTGATCTTTCAGCCGGCCGAAGAGGGCCTGCCGATCGGTGAAACAGGCGGTGCTAAGCGCATGGTGGCCGAGGGCGCGCTCGATAATCCGGCCCCCAGCGCCATATTCGGCATCCATATTGGCCCCGGCGATCCGGGTAAGCTGAACTATCGCCCCGGCGGCTTTTATGCCGCCGCCGACCGGTTTGATATTGCGCTTAAGGGCCGCCAGACCCATGGTGCCCGGCCCTGGAGCGGGATTGACGTCATCTCGCTCAGCGCCTCGATCATTACCGCCATGAACCAGATCGCCGCGCGCCAGATCGATGTCACCGCCTCGCCCACCGTCATTACCATTGCCACCATTCACGGCGGCGTGCGCAATAATATCATCCCCGAAGACCTGGCCATGTCCGGCACATTGCGCACCTTTAGCGACGAGCGGCGCAGTGATGTGATTGCGCGCATGGACAAGACCATCAAGGCGCTGGGCGACTCCTATGGCGCGACCGCCACCTTGACCATGAACGAGCCCTCCTATCCGGTCACCTATAATGACCCAGCCCTAGCGGCGGCCATGTTGCCAAGCCTGACGACGGCGGCAGGCGGGGCGGCCAATATCGAGGCCAATGGCGACCTGGTCACCGGGGCCGAAGACTTTTCCTATTATGCCCGCAAGATCCCCGGCGTCTTTTACCAACTCGGTGCCCGCAAGCCCGGCGTCGCGGCCAAGACCGCCCCGGTCAATCACTCACCCTATTTCGATATTGACGAAACCGTCATGGAGGTCGGCGTCCGCACCCATGTCATGCTGGCCCTAGGGTATCTGGACCAGAAGGCCAAATAGAGCGGGCAGGGGGGTAGGCCCCATTCCCCGGCTATCGCCGGTACTTCCCCCTGAGGGGGAAGATTTGCTTTCTTAATCCTCCCCCTCAGGGGGAGGGGGACCGCGAAGGGGTGGAGGGGGCTCTGCGCTGGCCTAGCCCCCGTCGTTTTCCCGTGCAGGCGGGGAAGGCGGTAGCAGGTCGGATAAGCCGGCCTCAATCAAAATTTATCCCCCCTGCATATTGGCTCTTTCCATTAAGGATGAAACCGCCTAATGGTCGCGGCTCGCAAAAGCCCTGTGCGCCGATTCTTCGGTGGCTGGCGTTTGCGTATACGCCCCGAGGCGCGGTCAGCCGCCCTCCGACCAGCGCGAAGGGGCGCCCTTGACACTGTCAGGGGCCATTTCCGGCGTCCGGCGCCTCCTGTTACAGGGAGCGTAAGCCGAGGGCGGATGCCTGGACACATATTTTACGCGGGGAAACCTGCGTCTAGGGAACATCAATGGCGCAATCATTCACCGGCAAAAAGCGGATCCGGAAGTCTTTCGGTCGCATTCCTGAAGCCGTGACCATGCCGAACCTGATCGAGGTTCAACGCTCTTCTTACGAACAATTCCTTCAGCGCGAAGTCCGCCCGGCGGATCGCCGCGACGAAGGCATTGAGGCCGTGTTCAAATCGGTGTTCCCGATCAAGGACTTTAACGAGCGCGCCGTGCTCGAATATGTGTCCTATGAATTTGAGCCGCCCAAATACGATATGGAAGAGTGCACCCAGCGCGACATGACCTATGCCGCGCCGCTTAAGGTCAAGCTGCGCCTGATCGTGTTTGAATCGGACGAAGAAACCGGCGCCCGCTCGGTCAAGGATATTAAGGAACAAGACGTCTATATGGGCGATATCCCGCTCATGACGAATAAGGGCACCTTTATCGTCAATGGCACTGAGCGCGTCATCGTCTCGCAAATGCACCGTTCGCCCGGCGTGTTCTTTGACCACGATAAGGGCAAGACCCATTCCTCGGGCAAGCTGTTGTTCGCGGCCCGGATCATTCCTTATCGCGGCTCTTGGCTCGATTTTGAATTCGATGCCAAGGATGTGGTCTATGTACGTATTGACCGCCGTCGCAAGCTGCCTGCGACCACCTTCCTCTATGCGCTGGGCATGGACGGCGAAGAAATCCTCACCACCTTCTATGATGTCGTGCCTTACGAAAAGCGCGATGGCGGTTGGGCCACGCCTTACAAGCCAGAGCGCTGGCGCGGTGTGAAGCCAGAATTTGCCCTGGTGGATGCCGATACGGGCGAAGAGATTGCCCCCGCTGGCCAAAAGATCAGCGCCCGCGCGGCCAAGAAGTTTGCCGATGGCGGCGTCAAAACCCTGCTTTTGGCGCCCGACGCCTTGGTCACCCGTTATCTGGCCCGCGACGCGGTCAATTACGAAACCGGCGAGATCTATGCCGAGGCGGGCGACGAGCTTGACGCGGTTGCGATCGAAACCCTAGCCGAACAAGGCTTTAACACGATCGACGTGCTCGATATCGACCATGTCACGGTTGGGGCCTATATGCGCAACACCCTGCG
>CANGEH010000211.1 GCA_947452665.1 Caulobacteraceae bacterium | reverse complement strand
GGGGCCAAGCGCTATACCTTTAATTACGACGCCATGAAGATGGCCAATGACGAGCTGCAAATGCGCTCGGACTGGTCCTTGCCCCTGTGCACGGGCGAGGAGCGGGTTAAGGACGCACAGGGCCTCAAGGGCCACCCGACCCAAAAGCCCGAAGCCCTGCTGCACCGGGTGCTGTTATCGTCAACCAAGCCCGGCGATCTGGTGCTCGATCCCTTTTTTGGGGTTGGCACCACCGGGGCAGCAGCCAAGCGTTTGGGCCGCCGGTTTATCGGCATTGAGCGTGAAGAAGTCTATATGGACCTGGCGCGCGAGCGGATTGCCAAGGTGATCCCGGCCACGGCTGCGGATCTGGACACAATGGGCTCCAAACGCGCCGAGCCGCGCGTGCCGTTTGGCCAAATTGTTGAGGCAGGCCTGCTTCGTGTTGGCGACAAGCTGTTTTGCCCCAAGGGTGAATTATCGGCCCGGGTGCGCGCTGATGGCAGCTTGGCGATTGGTGACCTGTCGGGATCGATCCACAAGCTCGGCGCGCTGGTTCAGTCGGCCCCGGCCTGTAATGGCTGGACCTACTGGCATTTCAAGACCGACCGCGGCCTTGCGCCCATTGATGTCCTACGGGCCAAGGTTCGCGCCGAAATGAACTAGGCCAAGCACCCTTCCACCGGTCTGGTGGAAGGGTTTATCGGCTTATAGACCCAGCTTAATTTTCAAGATCTCATTGACGGCGGCGGGATTGGCCTTGCCGCCCGTGTCGCGCATGACCTGACCGACAAACCAGCCAATCGCCTGGGGCTTGTCCTTAGCCGCCTCGACCTTGTCGGGATTGGCCGCCATGATCTTGTCAATCGAGGCCTCAATCGCACCGGTATCGGTGATCTGGACTAGGCCGAACTTCTCAACCACCTGCGCAGGCGTGCCTTCGCCGGCCCACATATGGTCAAACACCTCCTTGGCGATCTTGGACGAGATCACCCCGTCCTCGATCAGCTTAACCAAGCCAGCAATATCTTGCGGCGGAATGGGGCTGGTCTCGATATCGCCGCCGTTTTCAGCTAGGCGGCCCAAGAGATTATTCACCGTCCAGTTGGCCACCAACTTGGCATCGCGCCCATCGGCCGCAATCTCGAAAAACGCCGCGCGCGCCTGGTCGGCAACCAGCACGCCCGCATCATAATGCGATAGGCCATACTGGCTCTGGAACCGCTTGCGCTTGGGATCGGGCAGTTCGGGCAGGCTGTCCTGGATCGCCTTGACCCAAGCGGGGTCTAGCTCCAACGGCAAGAGGTCAGGATCGGGGAAATAGCGATAATCATGCGCTTCTTCCTTGGACCGCATGGAGCGGGTTTCCAGCTTGCCCGGATCAAACAGCCGGGTTTCTTGATGGATCGAGCCGCCGTCCTCAAGGATCTCGATCTGGCGGCGCGCCTCATACTCAATGGCTTGCTGGATATAGCGATAGGAATTGACGTTCTTGATCTCGCAGCGCGTGCCAAGCTCCGCACCGGGACGACGCACGGACACATTCACATCGGCGCGCAGATTGCCCTTTTCCATATCGCCGTCGCAGGCCCCAAGATAGCGCAATATGGTGCGGATCTTTTTGACATAGCTGGCCGCCTCGTCGGAGCTGCGCATGTCTGGCTTGGAGACAATCTCCATCAAGGCTGTGCCCGCCCGGTTCAAATCGACATAGGTCCAGTTGGGGTCCAGATCATGGATCGACTTGCCCGCATCCTGTTCCAGATGCAGCCGCTCGACCCCGACAATAAAGGTGGTGCCATCGTCACGCTCGACCTCGACCTCACCCTCGCCAACGATCGGGTCCTTGAACTGGCTGATCTGATAGCCTTGCGGCAGGTCGGGATAGAAATAGTTCTTACGGTCAAACCGCGACCACAGATTGATCTTGGCATTGAGGCCAAGGCCCGCGCGCACAGCCTGCTCGACACAGTGGCGATTGATCACGGGCAACATGCCGGGCATGGCCGCATCAACCAGCGAGACCTGCTCATTAGGCCCCGCACCAAAGCCCACCGCCGCGCCGCTAAACAGCTTGGCATGCGAGGCCACCTGGGCATGGATTTCCAGCCCAAGGACAATCTCCCAGGACCCCGTCCGGCCTTCGATCAGTTTCGAGTTCTGCGTCATGCCTTAGTCTTTCATATTTCTATTTAGTCGATAGCCCTATTTGCCACCCGTTTCCAGAACCGAAACCGCATCCGCCCGTGTTTCCGGCGCCTGAGCCTAGGTTTGCAATGGCCTCAAACCTATGGCAAAAATACGCAATGAGCCTTGCCCAAACATCCCTGTTTGATCATGCCGACCCGGACCAAGACGCCCGCGCCTTGGCCGATGCTGAAGACGCGCTCGCCAGCGGCCAACTGATCGGCCATCAGGCCATGCGCGACTGGCTCCTATCCTGGGGCCAGGCCGACGAGTTGCCACCGCCTTCGGTGGATCAATAAGCCTTGGGCGATCGGTCTATCGTCTGGACCGTGCCCGCACGCCGCGACCTTGAAAACATCCGCACCTATGTCGCCCAGTTCAAGCCCTTGGCGGCCCAAGGCCTAGCCCACCGCCTGGTAGAGGCGGTGGAGGCCCTTGCTCATTATCCCACCCGGGGCAGGCTCTTAAGTGATGCCCCAAGCGATGCCAATCGGCGCGAACTGGTGATCGTTTGGCCCTATCTGATCCGCTACAGGGTCGAACCCGAACGGATCATCATCCTGCGCATCCGCCACGGCGCGCTAAGGCCTGATCGCTAGGCCCGAGCGCCTACCACCACTTGTCCGCCTTGGCCGTGAAGCCAGCAGCCTTTTCCAAGGCCCCAGCAAGGGAAAACAGCGTTCCCTCATCGAGGGCGCGCCCGATCAATTGCAGGCCAAGCGGCAGGCCCTGGGCATCCAGACCCGCAGGCAAGGATAGGCCCGGCAAACCAGCCAGATTGGTCGTCACGGTGAAGATATCGTTCAAATACATGGCAATCGGATCATCCGACCGCTCACCCAAACCAAACGCTGCCGAGGGCGCTGTGGGCGTTAGTAGCGCATCGCAGGTCTGCCAGGCCTGATCGAAATCATCGGCAATCCGGCGACGTACCTTTTGAGCCTTTAAGTAATAGGCGTCATAATAGCCCGCCGACAGCACATAGGTGCCGATCAAGATGCGGCGCTTGACCTCTTCGCCAAAGCCTTGGGCGCGGCTTTGTTCATAGACATCAGTCAGGGATGGACCCCCGGCGCGCAGGCCATAGCGCATGCCATCATAGCGGGCCAGATTGGACGAGGCCTCGGCGGGCGCGACAATATAATAGGCTGGCAGGGCATATTTGGTGTGCGGCAGGCTGACCTCGACAATCTCGCAGCCAGCGTCTTTAAGCCAAGCAATACCATCGGCCCAGAGCTTTTCGATCTCGGGCGGCATGCCATCGACGCGGTATTCCTTGGGCACACCAATGCGCAGACCCTTGACCGAACGGCCAACAAAGCTGGCAAAATCGGGTACATCGACGGCAAGGCTGGTGGAATCCTTGGCATCATGACCGCTCATGGCGCGCAGCATGATGGCGGCGTCCTCGACCGTCTTGGCAATGGGGCCTGCCTGATCCAGCGACGAGGCAAAGGCGACAATGCCCCAGCGCGAACAGCGGCCATAGGTCGGCTTGATCCCAACCGTTCCGGTAAAGGCGGCGGGCTGGCGGATCGAACCGCCTGTATCGGTCGCGGTTGCGGCCAGGCACAGGTCTGCCGCCGTCGCCGCAGCCGAGCCACCGGACGAGCCGCCCGGCGTCAGGGCCGTGGCCTCACCGGCCCGGCGCCAAGGATTGATCACCGGACCAAAGGCCGAGGTCTCATTGGACGAGCCCATGGCAAATTCATCCAGATTAAGCTTGCCGAGCATGACCGCGCCCTGGCCCCAGAGCTTAGAGGTCACAGTCGACTCATAGGTCGGGATGAAATTGCCCAGAATCTTAGAGGCCGCCGTCGAGCGAACACCTTGGGTGCAGAACAGGTCCTTAATCCCCAGCGGCGCGCCTTCCAGATCGCCGCCTTCGCCGCGGGCCAGACGCTCGTCCGAGGCCGTGGCCATGGTCAGGGCATGGTCGGGGGTTTCGAGCACAAAGGCGTTTAAGCCGCGCGCGGCCTCAATGGCGTCAATATGCGCCTTGGTGATCTCGACAGCCGAAAAATCCTTGGCCTTCAGGCCAGCAATAGCGGCCTTGAGGGTCAGTTTGGTCAGGGCGCTCATCTATTCCACCACCTTGGGCACGACAAAAAAGCCGTCAATGGCTTTGGGGGCATTGGACAGGATGCGCGCGGCATCGCCGCCCTCGGTCACCACGTCTTCGCGTAGCGGCAGCTTGACCGCCACCACCGAGGTCATGGGCTCGACCCCGTCCGTATCGACCTCGCTCAATTGCTCGATCCAGGACATGATCCCATTGAGCTCCTGTGCCAAGGAGGCGAGGCGCTCCTCGGGTTCACGAAGCCTAGCAAGCTTGGCAACCTTTCGAACGGTCGCCGCATCAATGGCCATAAAAAGCCCCTTTAAAGTCTGGTCTGAGTCTAGGTCACGGGTTACCCGCTAGACGCGCGCCTTGACAAGCCTAATGCATCATTTCGGTTCGGATTGGTAGGGATAGGGCGTTGAGCCCCCTTCCCCG
>CANGEH010000210.1 GCA_947452665.1 Caulobacteraceae bacterium | reverse complement strand
GCCTGCCCCCGGTCAGTGCCGATCAGGCTGCCCAACTTATTGAACGGATCTTGACCGATACCCCGGTGCGCACCGGCGGGGCAACCCATCCGCGCTTAAGAATTCTCGGCGCGATTGAGGCGCGACTGGTGCGCGCTGATCGCCTGATCTTGGCCGGTCTGGAAGAAGGTGTCTGGCCCCAGGCTGCCCCCACCGATCCCTTCTTGTCTCGGCCCATGCGCAAGGCGCTTGGCCTGCCACCGCCCGAGCGCCGCATTGGCCTATCGGCGCATGACTTTGCCCAGGCCGCCTGTGCGGGCGAGGTGATCTTGCTGCATAGCGAGCGGCGTGGCGGCGCGCCCAGCGTGGCTTCGCGCTGGCTTTGGCGATTAGAGACCCTGGTCAAGGGGGCTGGTCAGACCATTGATGCCCGTCCCGAAGTCCTGGCCTGGGCCAGAGCCCTTGATGCGCCCGCCGAGCCGTTTAGCCCCGCGCCCCGGCCCATGCCGACCCCGCCGCTGGAGGCCAGGCCCCGCCAATTGGCTGTGACCCAGATTGAACGGCTGATCCGCGACCCTTATGCGCTTTATGCCCGCAAGATCTTGAATTTGAGGCTGCTCGATCGCCCAAATGAGACGGTTGATGCCAGGGCCAGAGGCACCGCCATCCATGCGGCGTTTGAACAGTTTTCCAAGTCGTTTGACCGAGGTGAGCCGGAGGATGCCAAGGCCGCGTTTGAAGCCTGCCTGGTCCAGGCCTTGATCGATGCTGGGGTCAGCCCCGCCCAGATGACGCGCGAGCGGGCCCTGGCCGCCAATATTGCGCCCTGGGTGATTGGGTTTGAGCGCCGCCACCGAACAGATAATCCCCAAATCTTTGTAGAGGCCTCGGGTCAAACCGCATTCCAGACCGGCCAGGGCCCGTTCACAATCACGGCCAAGGCTGACCGAATAGAGGTGAGGGCACATGTTGCCGAGGTTTTGGATTTCAAGACCGGCGCGCCGCCGAGCAAGGGACAGGTTGAAACGGGGCTGTCGCCGCAACTGACCCTGACCGGCGCGATCCTCGCCGCCGGGGGCTTTGAAGCCATTGGCAAGGTCACCCCCCTAGCCCTGACCTATGTGCGGGTCACAGGCCGCACGCCGCCGGGCGAGGAAACATCGGCCTTAGCCAAGAACGGCGACGCAGCCGACGAGTCAACCTTGGCGCTAGATCGCCTCAAGGGCCTGATCGAGCGCTATGATGACCCATCCAAGGCCTATCCCGCCTGGGCCACGCCGCAATTTATCGGCAAGTTTGACGGCGATTATGACCATTTAGCAAGGCTTTGGGAGTGGCATGTGATTGGCGCCGATGGCGAGGAGGCCGATGGCGATGAGGCCGGCCTTGGCGGGGGCGAGGCATGAGTCCGACCGTGGCACCGCACCCGCAATTATTGGCCAATGACCCCAAGGTTTCGGCCTTTGTCACAGCCAATGCCGGGTCGGGCAAGACCTCGACCCTGGTTGGGCGAGTGGCTAGGCTCTTGCTGCGCGGGGCAAGGCCAGAGGCGGTCTTGTGCCTGACCTTTACCAAGGCCGCGGCCGCCGAAATGCAAAGGCGTCTGTTCGAGACCCTCGGCGACTGGGCCTTGCTGGATGATGTGACACTCGCCAAGGCCTTGCAGGATCTGGACGAGCAGCCTGGTGACTTGTCGCGGGCCCGACGGCTGTTTGCCCAGGCGCTGGAAACGCCCGGCGGGCTGAAGATCCAGACCATTCACGCCTTTTGCGAAAAACTGCTGCGCCGGTTTCCGCTGGAGGCTGGAATTTCACCCGGCTTTGTCGTGCTGGAAGATGCCGCCGCCCAGGCGGTCTCAAGCCAGGCGCGCGAGGCGCTGGCCAAGTATGCGGCGGGCGATGGCCCCCTCGCCACGGCCTATGCGCGGCTGTCGGTTGATCTTGATTTCCAAAGCTTTAACGCCCTTTTGGCCAGTTTTGAGTCCCAGCGCCGGGCGATTGAGGTGTTTGTCGAGGCCTGCCAAGCGCGCGGCGGGGTCGAGGCTGCGGTCTGGACCCTGTGCGGCTTTAACGGTGCGAGCACGTCTGCAACGATCGATGCCGAGGCGGTTTCGAGCATGGACTGGGACCGCTGGTACGGCGCTGCTAATGCCCTGGTCAAGGGCAATGGATCGCATGACGTAAAGCGCGCCGCCAAGATGAAGGCGGTTAATTTGGGCTCGCCTCTCGCCGATATCTGGGACTGCCTGACGACGAGTACGGGTGAGCGCACCAAAAAGTTGGCCAATGATATCGTCGATGGTTCAGCCAAGCTTTATTTGACTCAGGAACAGGACCGGCTGGAAGGTCTGTTTGAGCGCATTAAGGCGGCCAAGGTCGCCGAGACCACGGTCCAGGTCATCAGCCTGGCTGAGGCCTATGCAAGCCTTTATAAGCTGCTCAAGGCCCAGTCCGGTGGCATGGATTTTGGCGATCTGATCAGTGCTGCCAAGGCCTTGATTACCGAAAAGTCCGAAGCGGCCTGGATCTTGTTTAAACTCGATGGCGGGATTGACCATGTGCTGGTTGATGAGGCCCAGGATACGGCTCCGGAACAGTGGGAGATTATCCGGGCCCTAACGGGCGAGTTTTTTGCTGGGTCAGCAATGCCCGCCGCCGGAAGCGATCAAACCCGCACCCTGTTTGCGGTGGGGGATGAAAAACAGTCGATCTTTTCGTTTCAGGGCGCCGATCCCAAGCGGCTCCTGGACGAGTCGCAATATTTCGCTGAAAAGGCCGAGGCCGCAAAACTGGCTTTTCGCGGCGTGTCCCTGACCGATAGCTGGCGCTCCACGCCTGAAGTGCTTCAATTTGTCGATGCCGTGTTTGCCGATCCGGTTGCGAGTACGGCGCTTAGCCCGCCGCGCAAGGATGGCGATGGCACGCGCGCCGTGATTCAGCATATTGCCCTGCGCCCACCGGGTCTTGGGACCGTCGATGTCTGGCCGCTCGAGGTCGCGCCGCCCAAGCAAGAGCTTGATCCCTGGGCACCGCTCGATACCCAAGGCTCAGCGCCTGGCGCCAATAAGGCCCTCGCCCTAAAGATTGCCCAAGACATTCAAGCCCGGGTCCAGACCGGCGAGGCTGTGTTTGACAAGGCCTCTAAGGTTTTGCGTCCAGTCCAATATGGTGACTTTTTGATCCTGGTGCGCCGGCGAAAGGGTCTGTTTGAGGAAATTATCCGGGCCTTAAAGCGGCTAAAACTGCCGGTGGGTGGAGCTGACCGCCTGATCCTGTCTGACCATATCGCCTTTAAGGACCTTGTCGCCCTGGCGCAATTTTGTCTTTACACGGACGATGATTTAACGCTAGCGGCCCTGCTGCGCTCGCCGTTTTGTGACCTAGACGAGCAGGACCTTTATGACCTGGCCTATGAGCGGCGCGGTAGCCTTTGGGCGGCCTTATGTGCCCGCGCCGCCGAGCGCCCGGCTTGGCAAAGCGCCAAAGTGTTTCTGGGTGGGGCCCAATCCATCGTCGCCAGTGCCTCGCCATTTGATTTTTATGCCAAGGTCTTGAGCCGCCTTGACCAGGACGGCCGCTCCATGCGTCAGCGCTTGCTGAGCCGTCTTGGGCGAGAGGCCGAAGACGCCCTAGATGCGTTTTTGGCCCAGGCCCTGGCCGCCGAGGCGCGCGGCATTTTGGATCTTGAACGCTTTGTCGATGCCATGGCCAGTCTCGAAATCGAGGTCAAGCGCGAACAGGAGGACGGCAAGGGCGAGGTAAGGGTCATGACCGCGCACGGCGCCAAGGGCCTGGAGGCCCCGATTGTCTATCTGCCCGATACGGCTACCAAGGCTAAGGCTCAAGGCGCGCGCCTGATGACCCTAGCCGATGGCGGCATGCTCTGGGCACCGTCCAAGGCCAAGGATATTGTACCCACAAGGGCTGGGCGTGAGCGCCGCGACGCCCTGTCCGACCAAGAAAGCCTGCGTCTTCTTTATGTCGCCATGACCCGCGCGCGCGATCAGTTGGTGATTTGCGGGGTCCAGCCCGGCAAGGGGGCGAGCAAGACCGGGAGCTGGTACGACCTGATTGAGCGCGGTCTGGAGCATGATAGCCTGACCAGTCTCGGCGGCGTGCGCGAGATGGCCATGGGTGAGGGCGTACTTCGCCGTTATGGGGCCGATCCGGTACTGGCCAAGATCGCGCAAAGCGCCGAAGCCCCGATCCATGCGCTGCCCGAATGGGCTAGGACCATGGCACCGCCGTCGCCGATTGGCACACGCTATGCCTCGCCCTCGACCTTGGCCGAACAGGAGCGCGGACCGGCGCCTTCGCCCTTGGCCAGTTTGGGCGGACTTGGCCGCTATCGCCGCGGCGATCTGATCCATAAGCTGTTGCAGCTCTTGCCCGATCTTGACCCCGCCACCTACCGGGCTAGCGCACTTTCGCTTCTGGCACGTGAGCCCGACCTCACGCCAGATCAGTGCGAGGAAATGGCGGCGGCGGCCTTAGGCGTCCTGACTGATCCTGTGTTTGCCAAAGTGTTTGGACCCGGCTCGCGGCCAGAAGTCGCGGTCGCGGGCACAGCCCCTGGCCTGCCGCCGGGCCTAGCCGTGTCTGGCCGGGTGGATCGTCTGGTGATTACGCCGGGCCGGGTCTTGGTGGTCGATTATAAGACCAATCGCCCTGCGCCTTTTGACATTAAGAATGCGGACCGCGCCTATCT
>CANGEH010000209.1 GCA_947452665.1 Caulobacteraceae bacterium | reverse complement strand
GGAGGCGATCTCAGCAGCCAAGATCGATCTGGTGTTTTGCTGTGGACCCTTGATGAATTCTTTATGGCAGGCCCTAGAACCGACTCAAAGAGGCGGCTACGCCCCGGACGCAGAACGCCTATCTGGGATAGTAACCGAGGCGGTGGCACCGGGTGATCTGGTTATGGTCAAGGGTTCAAACGGATCAAAAGCCTCGCGGATTGCGACGGCTCTGGTGAGCATGGATATCGGGGGGCGGGGCTGATGCTTTATCTACTTTATGAAAGACTGGCGGAATTCAAAACCCATATTCCGATCCTGAATCTGATGAAATATCTGACCTTTAGGACCGGCATGGCCGTGTTTACGGCCCAGATCATCGCCATTGCCATGGGCTCACGCTTTATCCGCTGGATGCGGGCGCGTCAGGGCAAGGGCCAGCCGATCCGCACCGATGGCATTGCCCGGCACGTGGTGGAAAAGGCCGGCACGCCCACCATGGGCGGGTTTATGATCCTGGCCGGTGTGGTGGTCTCGACCCTGCTTTGGGCCGATCTGAGCAATGTGCACGTCTGGGTGGTCTTGATGGTCACGAGCGGTTTTGGCCTGCTCGGTTTCCTCGATGACTATGCCAAGGTGACCAAGCAGACCACGGCGGGTGTCTCGAGCGGCATGAAGCTGATCTTCCAGTTCGCCCTGACCTTGGCGGCGGTGTTTATCCTGATCCAATATGGTGACCGGTCAATCGAGGCGCCGGGTCTGTCGACCTCAGTGGCCTTCCCGATCTTTAAGCGTCTGCTGATCGATCTGGGCTGGTTCTATATGGCCTTTGCCGCCTTTGTGATTGTTGGTGCGTCCAATGCGGTGAACCTGACCGATGGTTTGGACGGGCTTGCCATCGTGCCGGTCATGATCGCCTCGGCCGCGTTTGGCCTAATTGCCTATCTGGTCGGCAATTATGTGTTTGCCCAGTATTTGCAGCTGCATTTCGTTCCCGGTGTGGGCGAAATTGCCGTTTTCTGCGGGGCCATGATCGGGGCGGGTCTGGGCTTTTTGTGGTACAATGCGCCGCCTGCCAAAATCTTTATGGGGGATACCGGCTCGTTGGCCCTTGGCGGTGCGCTGGGCACAGTGGCTGTGGTGACCAAGCACGAGATCGTGCTGGCCATTATAGGCGGCTTGTTTGTGCTCGAAGCGGTCTCGGTCATGGTTCAGGTGGCCTCGTTCAAGCTGACGGGCAAGCGGGTGTTTCGCATGGCCCCCATCCACCACCATTTCGAAAAGCTTGGTTGGGCGGAATCGACAGTCGTGATCCGCTTTTGGATCATCAGCGTTGTGCTGGCCCTGATCGGGCTAGCCACATTGAAACTCAGATAGGGGCCGTATTGTGATCCCGGTCATAGGTTTTGAAGGCAAGTCGGTGGCGGTGTTTGGCCTTGGTCGTACCGGGCTGACGGCTGCACGCGCCCTCATGGCCGGGGGGGCGCGCGTAGCGCTTTGGGATGAAAAGCCAGCCGCTCGCGAGGCGGCCATGGCTGAAGGCTTTGAGTTGGTAGACCTAACCCGCGCCGACTGGAGCCAGTTTGATGCCCTGATGCAGTCACCGGGCGTGCCCCTGACCCATCCGCGTCCACACTGGACGGTGGAAAAGGCCAGGGCCGCAGGTGTTGAAATCCTTGGCGATATTGAGCTGTTCGCCCGCACGGTGAATGCCGCGCCAGAGCATAAGCGGCCCAAAATCGTTGCGATCACCGGCACCAATGGCAAGTCCACCACGACCGCCCTGATCGGTCACATCTGTGCCATGGCGGGCAAGGATACCCGGATTGGCGGCAATATCGGCTTTGGAGTCTTGGGCCTAGAGGACATGCATGGCGGTGCAGTCTATGTGCTGGAGGTCTCGTCCTATCAGCTCGATCTGACGTCTAGCCTCAAGCCGACTGTATCGGTCCTGCTCAATATTACGCCTGATCATCTTGATCGCCATGGTGGCATGGATGGCTATGTTGCCGCCAAGCGCCGGATCTTGCTCAATCAAGGCAAGGGCGATACGGCCGTGGTCGGGGTTGATGATGCCTGGTGCCAGCGTATCTGCACAGAAATCACCGCCGCCAACCGACGCACGATCCGCCCGATCTCGGCGGGCCGGTCCATGGGCCGGGGTGTTTATGTGCTGCAAGGGGTCTTGTATGACGGCACGGGCGACCGTGTGGTCGAGGTGGCTGACCTGACCCTAGCCCGCTCCTTGCCCGGTCGGCACAATTGGCAAAATGCAGCAGCAGCCTATGCGGCTGTGCGCGCCTTGGGTCTGTCGCAAGAAGACGCGGCCCAGGGCCTGATGTCCTTCCCTGGCCTTGCCCATCGTATGGAGACGGTGGCGATTATTGGCGGGGTGCGGCTGGTCAATGACTCAAAGGCTACCAATGCCGATGCGGCGCGTCAGGCCTTGAGCAGCTATCCGCGCATGCATTGGATCTTGGGCGGCGTGCCAAAATCGGGCGGGATTGAGCCGCTGAGTGACCTGTTTGACAAGGTGGCCAAGGCCTATCTGATCGGTGAGGCGACCGAGGCCTTTGCCAAGACCCTAGAGGACAAGGTGGCCTATCAGCGCTGTGAGACCCTTGGTGATGCAACAGCCGCGGCCTTTGTCGATGCGGCTGCCGAGGCGATCAATGGCCAGGCAGAAGGGGTTGTTCTGCTATCCCCGGCTTGTGCCTCGTTTGACCAGTTTCCTGATTTCGAGGCCAGGGGCGATGCATTTCGTCAGGCCGTCCAGGGTTTGTTGGCGCTTGCGCCCAACGCGGCTGTGGCCTGAAGCGGATAGGACCTGTGTATGACTGCGCCGAGCCAATACCATGCCTTTTCCCGCGATGATCAATCGCCCCTAGCCAATTGGTGGTGGACCACGGACCGCTGGCTGTTGGGGGCGACCGGATTGCTGATTGTGCTCGGCGTGCTCTTATCCTTCACCTCTAGTCCCGCAGCCGCAGGGCGGATGAATATCAGCGACCCGTTCCATTTTGCCGTGCGCCAGTCGGTGTTTGCGGCATTGGGTGCCTTGATCGTGCTGGGCGTATCGACCCTGTCCCCGCGCGGCGTAAAACGGACCAGTGCGATCGTTTATCTGGTCGCCGTCCTGATCATGATTGCGCTGCCATTTTTGGGGCATGCGGCCAAGGGCGCGACCCGATGGCTACAACTGGGCGGGTTTTCGCTGCAACCGTCTGAACTGATGAAGCCAAGCTTGATTGTTTTGGCGGCCTGGATGTTTGCGGAAGGTCAAAAGGGCCAGGGCGTTCCTGGCGTGACCATAGCCTGCGGGCTCTTGCTTTTGTCCTGCATACTTCTGCTCATCCAGCCGGACTTTGGCCAGACCATGCTGATCACGTCGGCGTTTGCCATTGTGTTTTGGATTGCGGGAATGCCGGCTATTTGGATCTTGCTCTTACCTTTGTTAGCCGCGATTTTGCTTGGCGGGGGCTATTTCATGTTCAGTCATGTTGCCAGCCGGTTTGACCGTTTCCTAAATCCTGGCAATGCCGACACCCATCAGGTCGACCGGGCTATGGAGGCCATTGCCAATGGCGGCTTGTTTGGCATTGGGCCTGGCGAAGGCGTGATGAAGCGTCACGTGCCAGACCTGCATACCGATTTCATCTATTCGGTCGCGGCCGAGGAATACGGGCTGGTCTTCTCGCTCTGCCTGATTGGTCTTTTTGCTTATATTGTGCTGCGCGGTCTCTTTAAGGCCATGAAATTGTCAGACTCTTTTGAGCAAGCTGCGGCGGCGGGTCTATTTGTGCTGCTGGGCGAGCAGGCCGTGATTAATGTGGCGGTGAATCTGAACTTGATGCCGACCAAGGGCATGACCTTGCCCTTCCTCTCTTATGGCGGTTCAAGCATGTTTGGCATGGCCCTCACGCTTGGCCTGGCTCTGGCCTTGACCCGGCGCAGGCCCGGTGCCTATGCCCAGACAGAGCCCCATGGTCAGGGAAGCCCCGCCTTATGAGAAAAATTGCCGTTATTGCTGCGGGTGGAACCGGCGGCCATATGTTCCCGGCCCAGGCCCTAGCCGAGGTCTTGAACGGTCGCGGTTGGCGGGTCGTGCTGGCCACGGACGAGCGCGGCGCCGCGTATGCCGACAAGTTTCCGGCGGAAAAGCGCATTGCCTTGTCTGCAGCAACCTATCGCTCTGGTGATCCGGTTGGCATGGTGCGGGCGGGGGTCAGCGTATTGCAAGGCGTGTTGCAGGCTAGGTCCGCATTCAAGGTGATCGAGCCCGCGATTGTCATTGGCTTTGGCGGCTATCCGTCCTTGCCTGCCTTGCTTGCCGCCTTGTCGGCCAAGCGCCCGGCCATGATTCATGAGCAAAATGCTGTGCTTGGCCGGGTCAACCGCTTTTTGGCCCCGCGGGTCCAGGCCATAGCCAGCGCCTTTCCCACGCTCGAAAAGGCCATCCCCGCTGTTCAGGCAAGGGCCGTTGTGGTCGGCAATCCGGTTCGCCCTGAAATCCGCGATCTGGCGGGCAGGCCCTATCTGGCACCCGAGGGCGATATCTATCTGCTCGTAACGGGCGGCAGTCAGGGCGCGCGGCTCTTGTCTGAATTGATCCCGGCGGCGATCGGGCGCCTGCCCGAGGCCTTGCGGTTTCGCCTTAAGGTGCAGCAACAAACCCGGCCAGAATCGATGGATGAGGCGCGCAAGGCCTATGCTGACGCCCTGGTTGACGCT
>CANGEH010000208.1 GCA_947452665.1 Caulobacteraceae bacterium | reverse complement strand
CTGGGCAATCCAACCAATCCACCGAGCGGACTTCCCGGCCTGGGCGGTCTGTTCAAACCCAAATCCTGACCCATACCCTGATCTCTGAAAGGACTATCCCATGTTGCGAATTCGTCTGACCCGTGGCGGTACCAAGAAGCGCCCTTATTATTCCATCGTCATTGCCGACAGCCATTCGCCCCGCGATGGCCGTTTCATCGAAAAGGTTGGCACCTATAATCCCCTGCTCAAGAAGGATGACCCCATGCGGGTCACGCTAAAGGTCGAGAGCATTAAGGCCTGGCTGGCCAAGGGCGCACAGCCCTCTGACCGGGTTGCACGCTTCTTGGCCACTGAGGGCCTAGTGGTTTGGGCGCACGGCAATAATCCCGAACGCGCCAAGCCCGGCAAGAAGGCGCAAGAGCGTAGCGCTGAGCGTGAAAAGCGCGATGCAGACCGCATTGCCGCGGCTGAAACCGCCAAGGCTGAAGCCGCAGAAGCCGCTGCCGCCGCCAAGGCCGCGGCTGCTGAGGCCGCTGCTGCCCCCGCGCCAGCGCCTGAGCCTGAAGTTGTGGCCGAAGTTGCGCCAGAAGCTGAAGCCGCCCCCGAAGCTGAAGTGGCTGCAGAAGACGCTGCAACCGAAGCCTAACATGACTTCTTATCGCCAGACCCTTGTCCATTGGCGGGGGTCTGGCGTCAAAGACCACAGGATGATCCATGAGCCAAGATGATCGCCTGGTCCTGGTTGCCAAGGTGGCCGGTGCGTTTGGCGTGCGCGGCGAAATCCGTCTATCGACCTTTACCGACGCGCCTTTGGCCGTCGTCAATTATCGCGACCTGTTGCGCAAGGACGGCGCGGCAGGCCTGACCATGATTGCCGGTCGCTCGACCAAGGGCGGGATAATTGCCCGCGCTAAGGAGGTCGAGACCAAGGAACAGGCCGACCGCCTACGCGGCCTTGAACTGTTTGTCCCCCGTAGCCAATTGCCGCCGCCGGATGAGGATGAATTCTACCTCACCGACCTGATCGGCCTAGACGTGATCTCGCCAGAAGGTGAGATGCTGGGCAAGGTCAAGGCGGTGCAAGATTTTGGCGCTGGCGACTTGATCGAGGTCCAACCCGCCAAGGGCAAGAGCTGGTACCTACCCTTTACCAAGGCCCTTGTCCCCGAGGTCGATCTTGCTGGTGGCAAGATTATTGGCGTGCCGGTTGTGGTGGTGGAATAGGGCTCGTTTTCGTTTTTTCCGCCTCCCCCGCGCAGGCGGGGACCCAGGCGGGTCTAACTCCGCCGGACGGTTGGCCCTCATCTGGGTCCCCGCCTGCGCGGGGAAGGCGGGATTACGTTCACATCTCCGGCGGACGGTACCGGATCAGGCCCTCTTGCGCCACGGACGCAACCAGGACCCCGTCGGCGCTATAGATCTCGCCGCGGATAAAGCCGCGCGCGCCCTGGGCGGTGGGGCTGTCCTGGGCAAACAGGTGCCAGGCATCAAGGCGGCTGTGGCGGTGGAACCAGATGGCATGGTCAAGGCTGGCGCTTTGAAAGCCCGGCGTGGTCCAGACAATGCCATGCGGACGCATGGAGGTGCCCAAGAGGCTCATATCCGAGGCATAGGCCAGCACCGCTTGATTATAGGCAATATCGTCCGTGACGGGGTCGGTGGCCCGCATCCAGACCTGTTGATTGGCGGGCATGGGCTTGGGCTGGGTAAAGGACTGGGGCGCAACCGAGCGCAGTTCAATGGCCATGGGCCGCAGGACCGCGCTGGCGGCGCGCGGCGGCAGGTTGGCGGCCAGGCGTTTGCGTTCTTCAAAATCATCCGGAACGCTCAAGGGTTCAGGTGCGCTGGGCATCGGGCTTTGGTGCTCAAACCCGTCTTCTGGGGTCTGGAAAGAGGCGGCGAGGTTAAAGATCTGCTCGCCATGCTGGATGGCAGCAACGCGGCGGGTGGCAAAGCTCTTGCCATCGCGGGCCCGCTCGACCTCGAACAGGATCGGCACCCTTGGATCGCCCGGCCGGATAAAATAGCAGTGTAGCGAATGACAGACCCGGTCCTCGACCGTGCGATAGGCCGCCATCAGGGCCTGGGCAATCACCTGGCCACCAAAAATGCGCTTCTGGTTCTTATCCTGGGTAAAGCCCCGGAACAGATTGACCTCTATGGCCTCTAGGTCCAGCAGGGTCTTGAGGTTTTCATGGGTGGACATGGGCGCTCCGATGACAGGCTTGGGCGGCGATCCCCTGAGATAGCCATAGAGGGGTCCCGGGACAAGCCTTTGCAAAAACCATGTCCATGGTGCCCCCTTGGCGGCTATAGATGGGTCTGACCCCGATCTCGCCGCCGGACCCCGCACCCATGACCTATGCTGTCACTGTCATGACCATGTTTCCAGAGGCCTTTCCGGGGCCTCTGGGTGTGTCCTTGATTGGCACGGCCTGGCGCGAACAGCACCTCTGGTCGCTGGAAACAGTGGACATTCGCGACTTTTCGTCAGATAAGCGCGGCTTCCTCGACGACACCCCTGCGGGCGGCGGTCCTGGACAGGTGATGAAGGCGGATATTATTGCCGCAGCGCTCGATTCTTTCGGGCCTGTGGATCGTCCGCTTTTATATATGAGCGCCCGGGGTCGGCCCCTGACCCAGGCGCGGGTAAAACACTGGGCCAAGGCACCGGGACTGATTGTCCTGTGCGGGCGCTTTGAAGGGGTGGATCAGCGTGTGCTTGACGCGCGCGGGTTCGAGGAGGTCGCGGTTGGGGATGCGGTGCTTGCCGGTGGTGAGGCTGCAGCCATGGTGGCGATTGAGGCGTGTGTGCGTTTGGTGCCGGGGGTTCTGGGCCAGGCGGCATCGCTGGATGAAGAAAGCTTTGAGGACGGCCTGTTAGAACATCCGCAATATACAAGACCGCGGCGCTTTGAAGGCCAAGATATCCCCGAAGTGCTGTTATCGGGCAACCATCAGGTGATCCGGCAGTGGCGACACGATATGCGACTAAAGACGACCCGCGAGCAGCGTCCCGATCTATGGGCCGCCCATCTCGCCAAACAACAGGCAAAGGGCGATTAAGCCCAGGAGATAGACCGATGAATATGATTCAAACGCTTGAGCACGAAGAGTCTCAACGCTTGCTTGCCCTGCGCGGCATTCCAAACTTCCAACCCGGCGACACGCTCCGGGTCAGCGTCAAGATCAAGGAAGGCGAGCGCGAGCGCGTCCAGGCCTATGAAGGCGTGTGCATTGCCCGCTCCGGCGGCGGCATCCATGAGAATTTCACCGTGCGCAAGATCTCGTTCGGCGAGGGTGTTGAGCGGGTGTTTCCGCTTCTATCGCCCATGATCGAATCCATCGAGGTCAAGCGTCGCGGCGTCGTTCGGCGCGCCAAGCTCTATTATCTGCGCGATCGCCGGGGCAAGAGCGCCCGCATCGCCGAGCGCCAGACCGTCCGCGCCCCCAAGGGCACAGTCGTGGCCGAGACCGCCGAAGACTAGTCTGTTTAAGACCCATGATCTGAAAAGCCCCGGTGGAAACGCCGGGGTTTTTTGACATCCACACGCGTTTGGGCTAAGTTGATCGCGGGCGGAGCCCTCGAGGTCATTTTATCTGGCCGATTAAGGGAAGGACACGTCCTTCCCTTTTTGTTTTCCCGGTTCAAAACAGGAATACTTGACACCCATAACGTTGTGCTCGTGAGCGAGCAGGACGCAGTTGATGGTTTTTTTGTGCGCACGCAAAGCTAAGAGCGGCTTATAGTCGTGCTCATATCCGCCTTTGCAAATTGGCCAGAGATAAAGGTCGGCCAGTTGCATAACAGGCGAGGACTTAAACTTTTTGCGACATTCCCAAAGCGTGTCTTTCATTTGGTTGCTGGCCAAGGGTGCGTATTGCGCCGAAGTGCCGACATCGAACGGCATGCCGATAGTGCGCAAGTCAGCGAAATACTGCTCAAGCCTTTCTTCATTCAGCTTGTCGGTGCGCTCGTAAAACACCTTGAGGCGACGCTTTTCACGACACGCATATTTTGCCGCCCGTTCAACCACGATTGAAAATGCGGTTTTGCAAACTGCCCACCGTCTTAGGCCATACTTTTCCCGATAACGGTCATTGTATCCTTGGCGATCCACCACGCAGGCCGTGCCAAGGACAGGAAGATTGACCAGCATTTCAGTTAAATCGTCCATGAACCGTTTGTGCTCGTCCGCTGACAATTTTTGGAGCCAATCAAAATTGGCGGTGCGGTTTCGGATTTCATAAGAATGCAACGGCTTCGCAATATTCCAGTTTTTGCAAAAATCGGCGTGAGCCAGTCTTGCGATCGCCTCGTCCTCCTCCCTGATCAGCAAGCCGCCCAGCGCAAACCACCTAGATCCCGTTTGGGCCTGGGTCTTGTCGAGATCGCGAGAGCCTGAATCGTCCAGATAAAGGTGGAGTGCTGGGGTCAAAAAGGCATCCTCCGAAATCTATGCTACCTGTAATAGAATGGTCCTTGAGGACGGCTGTGTCTACCGGGCCATTCCCAACCTAGTCTAGCAAATCCCCCAGCGCCTCTGGCCATGCCGTGCAAAATCCCTTAAATCGCGGCCATGACTGGCAAAACACTCTATGACAAGATCTGGGATGCGCACCGGGTGGCGGACGATGCCAATGGTGAGACCATCCTTTATATTGACCTGCACCTGATCCATGAGGTGACCACGCCCCAGGCCTTTGCTGGCCTCAAGGCGGCGGGAAGGCCT
>CANGEH010000207.1 GCA_947452665.1 Caulobacteraceae bacterium | reverse complement strand
GCCTCTGGCCTGCAGGGCTGGATTGATCTGGCACGCCAGCATGGCCATGAGGTGCTGATCGAGGTGCCAATGGAGCCCTTGGACTATCCGGCCAATGATCCTGGCCCCTATACCCTCTTGGCCGCGGCACCGGCTAAGGATACGGTTACGCGCCTAGAATGGATCTTGTCGCGGGCAACGGGGTATTTTGGGGTGAGCAATGCTTTTGGGTCCAGATTCGTTAATGCCCAGGCGCCTATGGAGGCGGTCTTGACCAATCTGCGCAAAAGGGGCCTGGCCTTTATTGATGACGGCTCGGCCATGGCCAGTCAGGGCGGGCTGATGCGCGCCTCAGCCGATAAGGTGTTGGATGACCAAAGCCTGTCGCCCGATGCGATTGGCGCCCAATTCCTCGCCCTAGAACAGACCGCCCGGCGTCAGGGCCAGGCGCTTGGCAAGGGCTCGGCCTATCCGGTCACGGTCGCCCAGGCGCGGCAATGGATTGGCGGGCTGGAGCAGCGCGGTTTTCAACTGGCCCCGGCCTCTGCCCTTGCCAGTCAGCGCTAGGCCATGACGCAAGCTGTTTACCGGCCCTGCGTCGGCATTATCGTGTTTAACGCGGCTGGCCAGGTCTGGCTGGGTCAAAGAGCAGGCACGCGCGCGCCGCATAATTGGCAGTTTCCGCAAGGCGGGATTGATGCGGGCGAAGATGCCCTGGCCGCTTCGCGCCGTGAGCTTGAGGAAGAAACCGGTATCCGGTCGGTCGCTCTCTTGGGCCAGACGCCGGACTGGATCCATTATGACTTTCCGCCGCAAGTGATCGAATCGGGCGGTGCGCGCGGTTTTCGCGGCCAAAAGCAGTTGTGGTTTGCTTACCGGTTTTTGGGCAGTGATGACGAAATCGATCTGGCCGCGCATCATCAGGTCGAGTTTGACGCCTGGCGCTGGGTGGATATTCAAGAGGCGATCGAGGCGGTCGTGCCGTTCAAGCGCTCAGTTTATGAACAGGTGGCCAAGGCGTTTGCGCCGCTTGTCTCAAACTGAACCATGGGCCCAAGCGGCTGAAAAGGTTTAGCTTGACCTAAGGACACAACTGGCCGACCCATGATCTGGCCCAAGCCTTGGCATAGCGCGTCAGGGCACTTTTGGGGGCAAGAAGGACAGTTTATTGACACCCATTATCATGGTGCACGGCGCGTTTTGCGGCGGCTGGACATTTGATCAATTTCGCGCGCCGTTTGAGGCGCTGGGCCATGTCTGTCTGACGCCCGACCTGCGCGGACACGCGGCGGGCGGTCGCCCTGCCGGTGCCTCTATGAGCCATTATGCGGATGATATTGCTGAACTGATCCGCAGCGCGCCGCGGCCGCCGGTCCTGATTGGCCATTCACTTGGCGGTCTGGTCGCCCAGATGGCCGCAGCCCGGGCGCCGGTGGCCGGATTGATCCTGCTTGCCCCGTCGGCGCCCTGGGGCATTCAGGGCGGCACCATGGAAGAAGCCATTAGTGCGGTGAGCCTCTATGCCCTGGGGCCGTTTTGGAGCCTGGCCGTAGCCCCGGACTATAGCCTGGCCAAGCAATATAGCCTGAACCGGATGGAGCCTGAGGCCCGCCGCGCCGTCTATGAGCGCATGGTGCCTGAAAGCGGCCGTGCCTTGTGGGAGACCTTAAACTGGTGGCTTGATCCGTTCATGACCACCCAAGTGGCAAGCTTTCGCGTCCGCGCACCGGTGCTAGCAGTGGCCGGCGGCAAGGACCTGATCCATCCGCCGCTGACGGTCAAGCAAACCGCTGCGCGCCTGTCGGGCGAGGTCAAGGTGTTTGAGGATATGAGCCACTGGCTGCCGGGCGAGCCGGGCCACCAAGATGTCGCCGCCGCCTGTCTGGACTGGATGGCGGCCAAGGGCCTCTAGAGGCCGAGCCTAAACTCAGCCTCAGTCTTGGCCGTGATCTCGTCTAGGCTCACGCCAGTTGCCAGGGCGGTGAGCCGCATGGACTTGGTCTTGGCGTCGATCTCGAAGACGCCCAGATCGGTGATCAAGAGATCCACCACGCCAGCGCCGGTGAGCGGCAGATTGCAGGCCTTGAGCACTTTTGGCGCGCCAGATTTTTCGCAGTGATCCATCACCACCACGACGCGGCGCACACCGGCGACCAGGTCCATGGCCCCGCCCATGCCCTTGACCATCTTGCCCGGCACCATCCAATTGGCCAGGTCACCGTTCTGAGCCACCTGCATGCCGCCCAATATGGACAGATTGATATGGCCGCCGCGGATCATGGCGAAACTGTCTGAGGACGAGAAATAAGAGGATTGCGCCAGCTGGGTAATGGTCTGTTTGCCGGCATTGATCAGGTCTGCATCGGCCTCGCCCTCAAGCGGAAATGGCCCCATGCCGAGCATGCCATTTTCGCTCTGAAGCGTTACGCTCATGCCCTCTGGGATATAATTGGCAACCAGGGTCGGGATGCCAATGCCCAGATTGACATAAAACCCGTCTTGCAATTCTAGCGCCGCGCGGGCGGCCATGTCTTCGCGGGTCCAGGCCATTAGAGCGCTCCTCCTGCAACCGGCCTTGGCTGGGTGGTGACCCGCTCAATGCGCTTTTCGTACACAGCCCCGACCAGGATGCGGTCAATATAGATGCCGGGGGTATGAATCTGGTCTGGATCAATCTGGCCCGGCTCGACCAGGTGCTCGACCTCAGCGACACAGACCTTGCCGGCCGTGGCCATCATGGGGTTAAAATTGCGCGCCGTCTTGCGATAGACCAGATTGCCCTCGGTATCGCCCTTCCAGGCCTTGATGATGGACAGGTCCGCGGTCAGGCCGCGCTCCATGACATAGGCCTCGCCGTCAAAGTCGCGCACCTCCTTGCCCTCAGCCACCAAGGTGCCGACACCGGTCTTGGTGAAAAAGGCCGGAATGCCCGCGCCGCCAGCGCGAATGCGCTCGGCCAGCGTGCCTTGCGGGTTGAATTCAAGCTCCAGCGTGCCGGACAGATAGAGCTGCTCAAACAGCTTGTTCTCCCCAACATAGGAGCTGACCATCTTCTTGATCTGGCCATTTTCGAGCAGGAGCCCCAGGCCAAACCCGTCAATGCCGCAATTATTGGAAATCACGGTTAGGTCCTTAACGCCCGCCAGCCGTAAGGCCGCGATCAGGTTTTCGGGAATGCCGCAAAGGCCAAAGCCGCCGGCCATGACGGTCATGCCATCAAACAAGAGACCCGCTAGGGCCTGCTCGGCGCTCGACTGCACATTCTTGGCCATGACCGCTCCTTGATCAGATTGGGCTCGGAGCCTGCCCTTAGGGCAGGCTCGCCGATAGCGGGTGATAGACCAGTAATGGCCGCACTTCCACTCATGGGCGGCATAATTTATGGCTAGAGCTCATCTATTCGGAGCGTGTCATGACCCAGACCCAACCTGTCGCAAAAGCGGTCATCGAGCCGGTCTCGCTAAGGCTCTATGATCAGGACCTGGCGCATTTTTCTGCCGCCATTGGCGCATCCTTTGCCCGCTACGGCTTTGCCGTCGTGGCCGATCATGACCTGACCCCAGATCTGGTCGAGGGAGCCCTTGCCAGGACCAAGGCGTTTTTTGCCCTACCTGACGATATCAAGCGCAAATATCACCAGGCCGGGGGCGGCGGCGCGCGCGGCTATACGCCCTTTGGCATTGAGACCGCCAAGGGCGCGGATCATTTTGACCTAAAGGAGTTTTGGCATATGGGCCGCGACCTAGCCGAAGGTCATCCTTATGGCGCCTATATGCCGCCCAATGTCTGGCCAGCCGAAATTGAGGGGTTTGAGGCCTATGTCGGCGGCCTCTATCGCGCTCTGGACCAACTTGGCCTCAAGATCTTGCGGGCCATTGCCCTGCATCTTGGCCTAGAGCTTGGGTTTTTTGATGAGAAGGTGGCGCTCGGCAATAGCGTGCTTCGGCTCTTGCACTATCCGCCGGTCCCGGCTGAGGCGACGGGCGTGCGGGCCGGGGCGCATGAGGACATTAATGTCATCACCCTGTTGCTGGGGGCAGAAGAAGCCGGGCTTGAAGTGCTCGACCGCGATGGTCAGTGGCTGCCGATCCAGCCGCCGCCGGGGGCTGTGGTCTGTAATATTGGCGACATGTTGCAGCGCCTGACCAATCATGTCCTGCCCTCAACCACCCACCGCGTGGTCAATCCGCCGCCCGAACGGCGCGGCCATGCCCGCTATTCAACTCCGTTCTTCTTGCACTTTGCGCCGGACTACCGGATCGAGACCCTATTGTCCTGTGTCAGCGCCGAAAATCCCGCCCGCTATGAGCCGATCACGGCGCAGGACTTTTTGATGCAGCGTCTGGCCGAGATCAAATTGGCCTAAAGAAAAACCCTCCCCCATCCCCGGGGAAGGGCCTATCCGTCTACCAGCCGCAGGCCTCACCCTTGTTTTGTTCGGTTAGCCAGGCATCCAGCGGTTTGAAATACTCGGTCAAGGCACTGGCATCGGTTTGGCGCTGGCCAGTAAAGGCCTCTAGCGCATCGGGCCAGGGCTTGGACTGGCCCATTTCCAGCATGGCATTGAATTTTTTGCCGATCTTTTCATTGCCATAGATGGAGCAGCGATGCAGCGGCCCGGTCCAGCCGGCCTGCTCGCAAGCGGCGCGGTGGAATTGGAACTGATAAATCCGCGCCAGAAAATAGCGCATATAGGTCTTATTGCCGGGCACATGATACTTGGCCCCAGGATCAAACGCATCGGCG
>CANGEH010000206.1 GCA_947452665.1 Caulobacteraceae bacterium | reverse complement strand
CCTATCAGGCGCATTTATTATCGCCGCTAGCCTGGATGATCGCCGCAGGTGCTGGGCTCTATATGGCCTATACGCCGTTCAATGCCATGCTGTTTGACCGGTTGGTTGCGGCCAGTGGTCAGGTCGCCACAGCAGGCTTCTTAATCTATGTCGCCGATTCTTCCGGCTATCTTGGCAGCGTAGCCCTGGTGCTCTGGCGCAATTTTGGTGGGGTTGACCTCAATTGGCTTCAATTCTTTATTCAAGCCGCCTATGTCACCAGTATTGCCGGAACTGTCTTGGTCGCGGCCTCAGCGCTTTATTTTGCCCCGCGTCGAAAGCCGCAAAGTCCTGCTTAATCTAATCTTAGCGCCGCGGCGGGCATAAGGGGGTAAGCCATCCTCGATAAAGCCCGCCGCACCATGCCGCCATCCTTGCTTGAACTTGCCCAAAGGGCGACGCAAGCCACGCCTAATTCTAGCGCGGCCTGGCGCAATTTAGGCCTGATCCTGCAACAGGACGGGGTCTATCTTGAGGCCTTTGATGCCTTTGGCCGCGCCCTGGCCCTCGATCCAAATGATCACCAGATCGCGCTAGCGCTTAGCTTTTGCGCGACAAGGCTTGGCATGAAGGAAGAGGCCTTAAGCCTGGCCAGTTATTATGTGCAGGCACGGCCAAATGAGCGGATCGGTCTTGTTACCCTTGCCAATGCGCTTCTAGGCCTTGATCGGATTACCGAGGCCCATGATCTCGCGGCCGGTCTCTTGAGCGACGCGCCGCGTGATCCATCTCTTTGGCATTTGGCCGGTAAGACCGCGCGAGCCAGTGGTGCGTTGGATAAAGCCGCTCAAGCCCTTGCTCAGGCCAATTCGCTCGAGCCGAACAATCCCCGCATCCTATATGATCTGGTCTGGACGCTGGCCGACCTTGGCGAAACAGAACCGGCGCTGGACCTGGCAGAGCAGGCCATCAGCCTTAACCCAGACCCCGATGTCACAGCGGCCCTGACCTTTTTAAAGTCCACACTCCTGCTGGCCAAGGGCGATTTAACCGGTGGCTGGCAGGCCTATGGCGTACGCCATGACTTAGCGCTGGCCAGCGCTGCCATTTATGATGTCAGCCTTGCCTGCTGGGACGGCCAAGCCTCGCTTGAGGGCAAACATGTCCTGCTCATGGCCGAACAAGGCCTGGGCGATGAATTGGCGCATCTGGGTCTCATGGCCGACCTGTTAAGGCGCATAGGGCCCAGTGGCCGTATAACGCTTTGCGCCGATAAGCGGCTAAAGGGCCTAATTGAACGCAGTTGGCCCAGCGTTCGCGCCGTCGGCCACACAACCCACCAAGCCCTGGGGCGGCGTCACCGCACGCCAGAAGAAGCAGTCGATGCCGACCTTTGGCTGCCGCTTGGTGACCTACTCCCCAGCCTTCGCCCCAGCCTTGCGCACTTCGGTCAGCCCGGCGGCTATCTCAAGCCCTGCCTCGAGCGCCTAGCCCATTGGCGCGACTGGCTTCAGTCCCTGCCGGGCCAGGTCAAGATCGGCATGGCCTGGCGCAGCCACAAGATGGACGATGAGCGCGGCCGCAATTTTGCGCCCCTCAGCGCCTGGGGCCCGATCCTGTCGCGGCCTGGGGCCAGTTTTGTAAATCTGCAATATGGCGAAACAGACGCCGAGCGCGCCGCCCTATTGGCGCAGTTTGGCGTGGTGGTGCACCAGCCGCCTGGCCTTGACCTGTTTAACGATCTAGAGGGGCTGGCCGCCCTGTCAGCGGCGCTTGATCTTGGCATTGGCTGTTCCAATGCCAGCACCAATCTTTTGGGCGCGGTGGGCACACAGTTGCACCTAATCGCCCCGCCCGCCGCCTGGACAGCCTTGGGGCAAGAGGCCTATCCCTGGTATCCGGGCGCCAGCATCCATACCCCCATTGTTTATGGTGACTGGGCGACAGCGGTTAAGGCCGCCGCCCAAGCCATTGGCCCTTAAGGCTTGGCCGTAACGCGCCAGATGGTATTGCCGACGTCATCGGCCACCAGAACGGCACCGGCCTGATCGACGGCCACCCCGGCCGGGCGGCCCTGGGCCTGACCCTTGGCATTCAAGAAGCCCGACAGTACCAATTGCGGCTTGCCCGCTGGCTTGCCATTGGCAAACGGCACAAACAGGACCTGATAGCCATTGACCGGATTGCGGTTCCAAGAACCGTGCTGACCGATAATGGCCCCGCCCTGATAGGCCGCTGGCAAGGCCTTGCCGCTATAGAAGGCTAGCCCCAAGGAGGCGGTATGGGCACCCAGCGCATAGTCGGGCTTAATCGCCTTGGCCACAAGATCGGGACGCTGCGGGCTGACCCGGCTATCCACGGTCTGACCATAATAGCTATAGGGCCATCCGTAAAAACCGCCATCCTGGACCGAGGTCATATAGTCGGGCACCAGATCATTGCCGATCTCGTCGCGCTCATTGGCCGCCGTCCACAAGGCCCCCGACACAGGCTGCCAGGCTAGGCCGTTAGGATTGCGGATGCCTGAGGCAAAGATGCGGTGCGCGCCGGTTGTAGGATCAATCTGCCAGATGGCCGCCCGGCCCTCTTCGGCGGCCATGCCATTTTCGCCAACATTGCTGTTGGAGCCAACCGTGGCATAGAGCTTGCTGCCGTCGGGGCTGGCAATAATGTTCTTGGTCCAGTGATGGTTAAGCGCGCCTGCAGGCAGGTCAGTCAGCTTGTGGCCCGCGCCCTTGACCTCGGTTGCGCCGGTCTCATAATCAAAGGCCAGGACCGCATCGGTATTAGCGACATAAAAGGTCTTGCCGATCAGGGCCATACCCATGGGTGAGTTCAGGCCGCTCAAAAACACCTTGCGCAGTTCGGGCACCCCATCGCCATTGGCATCGCGCAGCAAGGTGATGCGGTTAGCGCTTTTGACCACGGCACCGGCGTGGGTCATCAGCAGATTGCCTAGCCAGCCCTTAAAGCCCTTAACATCGTCCGGCTTAGCGGGTTGGCTAGTTTCTGCCACCAATATATCGCCATTGGGCAGGACATAGATCCAGCGCGGATGCTCAAGGCCTTGGGCCAGGGCGGTGACCTTCAAGCCCTCAGCGGCCACCGGCGTCTGACCATTGGTCCAGCCGACGGCCTTGGCGATCTTGATCACGGTTGAGGGTTTGGCCTGCGGCAGGACCGGGCTTTCGCCAAAGCCCTTATCGGGCGACATGGCGGGCGGCGGTGCGCCGCAAGCCGCCAAGACCAAAAGCGAGGGGCCTACAATTGCAGCGACAAATGCAGTGTGTTTCATATCATTTAGCTCCAGAATTTCACGGCAAACTAGGGACCGGCCCCGGCTTTGTCGCGGCAAAAATAGGCTCCGTCCTAGCTAATGATGAAATCAGCCGGATTGGGTTTCATGGTTGCAGACCAGTAATCGATCAGGCGGAAAGGCCAGTTTTGGCTCACGCGCCCGGTTGCGTTCTTGTACCAGCTCTGAACCTGGGGCACGCCCCAGGCCATGCCAGCATTGGCCGCATCGACCCGATTATTGAAATCATCATGCACGGTCTTTTTCGGCTCCATGGCCGATTGACCGGTCTGGGCCAAGAGCTTCAGCGCCTCGACAATATAGCGCACGCTGCATTCACTGAAAAAGATGATGCTACCGTTCACGACGATATTGGTGTTGGGACCATAGACGATGAACAGGTTGGGGAAGTTGGGCACGGTCATGCCCAGATAGGCCCTGGCATCGCCTGCCCACTGATCATGCAGCTCCCCGCCGCTGCGGCCCTTAAGCTTAAAGGTGCGCAAAAAGTCACTGGCCGTAAAGCCTGTGCCATAAATGATCACATCGGCCTCATGTAGAACGCCATCCGCAGTCAGGACGCCCCTTGGCGTAATTTCCGCAATTGCGTCTGTGACCAGATGCACATTGGGCCTGCGCAAGGCGGCGATCCAGACCCCATTGTCCCGCACCGAGCGCTTGCCGCCCAAGGGATAATGCGGTGTGATTTTTTCGAGCAAGGCCTCGTCGCCCTCGGTCTGGACGCGCATGGCTTCAATCATCATGGCCTGGGTATCGGCATTGATCTGGCTAACGGCGCTCTTTGAACCGGTCCAGTCGGGGTCGACCGTGATTGCATCCAAAATGCCGTCCGTCCCCAGCCAGAACAGCCAGAACCGATACCATTTTTCATAATAGGGCACGGTCTTAAGCAGCCATTCCTCAGCCGGGGTGACCTTGTCATGATAGTTGGGCGTGGGGCCAAGCCAGGGCGGGGTACGCTGAAACACGGTCAGGTCGCCGACCTTGGGCGCGATCTCGGGCACGAATTGAAAGGCGCTCGCGCCGGTGCCGATGACAATCACCCGCTTGCCAACTAGGTCCACATCATGACGCCAACGGGCCGAATGAAAGCTTGGTCCAGCAAAGCTGTCGCGGCCCTTAATGTCGGGCAGGCTTGGCTGGTTCAACTGGCCAACCGCACTGATCAGGGCTGTGCCGCTTAGGGTCTCGGTTGCCCCATCGGCGCGGGTGACCTTTAGGCGCCAGACCTTGGCGGCCTCGTCCCAGGCCGCCTCATTGACCGTGGTGCCGAACCGAACGTGTTGGCGCAGATTGTGCTTCTCGGCGCAGCGCTTGAAATAATCAAACAAGACGTCCTGGGTCGAAAAATGCATCGGCCAGTCGTGATTGGGCTCAAACGAGAAGGAATACATATGGCTGGGATTATCCACCCGGCAGCCCGGATAGGTGTTTTCCAGCCAGGT
>CANGEH010000205.1 GCA_947452665.1 Caulobacteraceae bacterium | reverse complement strand
TGAGCCGCCAAGGCATAGTCATAGAGCCTGGCCAGCAATTGCATGGCCACGTCCTTGAAGGCTAGGCTTGGGCCGTGAAACAGCTCCATCTGCCAGATGCCGTCATAGAGCTGGGTGAGCGGCGCGACGGCCGCATGGGAAAAGCTGGCATAGGCCTTGGTGGTCATGTCATCAATGACGGCGCGCGGAATGGAATCGCCCGCAAACTTGGCCAAGACCTCGGCGGCGATCTGGGCATAAGGCCGACCGGCAAAGCCTGCCATCTCGGCGCGGGTAAATTGCGGCCAGGTTTGGGGCACATAGAGGCCGCCATCGGGCGCTAGGCCCGCCAGCACAGCGTCAAGAAAGCCAATGGCGGGCGAGGCCCCACGGGTCGATATGTATTTCATCTCAATTCCGGCGTCTGCGGATTAGCATGCCGACATAAACACTGGCCAAGGCGGCGGCAAGGCCGAACCAGGTCAGGGCATATTCCAGATGCCGGTTACTTATTTCGGGGGGTACAGCAATCGGGCGCAAGGCGGCCATGTCTGGATTGGTCGAGGTCTCGGCAAATAAGAAGACCGGGGCTGGATTGGCGGCGCTCAGGGCCTTGGCCATGGCGGGGATATCGCGCGCATACCATTGGCCGCTTTGCGGCGGCGGCGTTACGAAATTGGCCTTATCGGGCTGACGCAGAATGCCCGTTATTAGCAAAACCTTTTGGTCCGCAGCGACGGCGGGTCTCAGGGTTTGGCTATCGCTGACAAAACCCCGGTCCACGAGGACTGAGCCATAGGCCGAAGCGGTGAGGCTGCAGGCTGAGATCAAACGCACACCCGCCTGGCCGTCGACCACGGCATAGAGGCTCAAATACGGCGCTGTAGCTAGGCCCGGACAGGCCACCGTGACCCTCGCAAAATCAATGCGGGAGCCGGGGATGAGCACGGCATTAATCGGCCGCGAGGGGGCAGATTTCAGGGCCGAGATCTCGGCCAGCAGGGCCTGTTTCCAGGCCAGGCGTTGAAGCTGCCACTGACCCAGTTCAATCAAGACCCCTAGGGCGATCAAGGTGACGATCGTCAGGCCAAGGGGAAAGCCTGGGCGTGGCCTTTCAGCCTGGGGATGGGAAGCCTCAGTCGTCATTCCGGGCCTGCGCTGCATGATTGTGAAATTGCAGGGCCAAGAGCACGCCCTTGAAGGGCCGCATCAGGCCAAGACACAAAATGCCTGTAAGCGGCATCCAGACCACCACATGCACCCAGACCGGCGGGTGCAGGGTAAATTCGGTAAATAGCATGGCAAAGGCGATCACAATGCCGACCACCAAGATAACAAATACCGAGGCCCCGTCGCCGGGATCGGCCGCAGCCAGATTAAGGCCGCAGGCCTCACACGCCCCGCTAACGGTCAAGAAACCGCTGAATAAATGACCCTCTCCGCACTGGGGGCACCGGCCCGCCAGTCCCGCCAGCACGGGATTGGGTCCTGCCATCTAGGCCGCGCCAAAAATGACATAGATGAAGGCGAACAGGAACAGCCAGACCACATCGACAAAGTGCCAATACCAGGCCGCCGCTTCAAAGCCAAAATGCTGCTTGGGCGTAAAGCCGCCGCGCATCAGGCGGATCAGGCAGACCGCCAGGAAGATGGTGCCGATCAGGACGTGGAAGCCATGGAAACCGGTCGCCATAAAGAAGGACGAACCATACAAGCCCGCATTGGCGGCCTCTTCCGAATAGAACAGCTTTTCGGTCAAGATGTGGTGATATTCAAAGGCCTGAATGGCTGTGAACACAATGCCGAGCAACACGGTCAGGATCAGGCCGTTGCGTGCACCCTTGCGATCGCCGGTTTGCAGGGCATGGTGCGCCCAGGTCACCGTCGTGCCCGACAAGAGCAGGGTCAGTGTATTGACCAGGGGCAGATGCCAGGCCGATACGGTCTCAATACCCTTAGGGGGCCATGCTGCCCAAGCCGTCTGAACGTCTTCTATGGATGAAACACCCCGGGCCCCATGGAACAAGGCCATCTCGAAAAAGATCCAGAACCAGGCGACAAAGAACATGACTTCCGAAGCAATGAACAAGATCATGCCATAGCGCAGGCCGATCGCCACAACGGGGGTATGATCCCCGGCATTGGCTTCCTTAATCACCTCGGCCCACCAGCCGATAAAGGTGTAGATCACCCCGGCAAAGCCTAGGGCAAACAGCCACCAGGTGCCCTTTTCCAGACCGAACAGGCCCTTCATCCAGACCACGCCGCCTATGGCCATGATCATGGCGGCCAATGAGCCAACCAGAGGCCATGGGCTCGGGTTTACGAGGTGATAATCGTGTTTGACAGCGTCTTGAGCCATATCGGGCCAACCCCTTGGTAGTGCGGGCCTGACACCAGGCGGCCGCTAAGTCTTTACGTTATTAGCCTATAGCCCCGCGCTTGGCTGCTCGCCAAGACCCTTAAGGCGATTTGCCGGTGCGACTTGTCCGCCCGCCTGTTTCTCTGGTGCCTTGGCATCGGGGAAAAAGGTATAGGACAAGGTAATTTCATTTATGCCCTTGGTGTCTTCATCGGTGGCCAGTTTTGGATCGACGAAATAAACCACTGGAAATTCAACCGTTTGCCCCGGCTGCAAGGTTTGGGACTTAAAACAAAAGCATTCCAGCTTCTGAAAATAGGCGCCAGCCTGATCGGGCACAACATTATAAGCGGCCCGGCCCGTCGTTGCGGTGTTTCCGGTATTGGTCACCTTGAAAAACGCAAGGCCCGTCGCCCCGATCTTCAAGGTTTGACTGACCTGCTCGGCCTTAAAGGTCCAGGGCAGGCCCCGCACATTAGAATCAAACCGAATCGAAATCGGACGTGCCAAAACTGTGCTGGGCGCGGCCTCGGCCTTGCGCACCGCGCCTCCAAAACCGGTCAATTGGCAAAACGCCTTATAGAGCGGCACAGAGGCAAAGGCTGCCCCGACCATTAGGGCAAAGACAAGGGCACAGATCGCCGCCAGCCGCGTATTGCGCCGCCCCTGAGCCGCTAGGTTGATGTCTGGGCTAGATGGGGCGATTTGCGACATTGCCACCCAACTTCACAATCGTGACGACAAACACCAGTATGACGAACGCTACCAGACCAATGGCCAGGGCAATATTGCGATTGCGGCGGGCCTTGGCCTGTTCGAGCGTTTCGGGGGTGGTGCGAAACTGGATTGGCTGATCCATATTGTCGGGAGCCTTAGGCTTGGTCATGAATTGAACCCTTCCAGGAACGGCAGGGGCGCGAAGGGCAAAAGCCCCAGCGTGCGCTCGGCCAGGAGCGCGGCAAACATCAAGAATAGATAAAGTATTGAAAAAGCAAATAGATTTCTAGCCGTCTTGGCCCCTGCTCGCACATCATATAGACCGGCATCCAGTCGCGGATCGGCCGCATCCCCGGCATGACTGCGAATAAGCCTTATGGCCAAGAGTAGGAAGATCGCGCCGCCAAGCGCCGATACCGCCAGATAGATGGGGCCGCCAAGCCCGGTCAGTGCGGGCAATTGGCAAACCGGGATCAGGATCAGGCTATAGATCAAGATTTCCAGCCGCGTATGTTTTGGTCCCTTGACCACAGGTAGCATGGGCACGCCGGCCTTGGCATAGTCTTCGGACGTATAGAGCGACAGGGCCCAAAAATGCGGCGGGGTCCAAAGGAAAATGATCGCGCATAGGAGCCAGGCATTGAGCGGGGTTGAGCCACTCGCCGCCGCCCAGCCGATTACCGGCGGCAAGGCCCCCGCTAGGCCGCCAATGACAATATTCTGCGGCGTCGAGCGCTTGAGCCAGGCCGTATAGACAAGGGCGTAAAACAGGATGGTAAAGGCCAGCAGGCCGGCTGCCAGCCAGTTCAAAGCCATGCCCATCAACATGACCGAGAACATGGAAAGGACCACGCCCAGGGTCAGGGCATCTGCCCCCTGAACCCGGCCCGCCGGTACAGGCCGCCCGCGCGTGCGGCGCATCTTGGCGTCAATATCCGCATCATACCACATATTCAGCGCGCCCGAGGCCCCGGCCCCAACCGCAATGCACAAGACGGCCACGGCAGCGAGCAAGGGATGCACAGGCTTGCCCGCACAGATCAGGCCAGTCAGGGCCGTAAATACTACTAGGGACATGACCCTGGGCTTCAACAGGGCCAGATAATCCTGCCACCGCGCAACCTTGGGCGCCGAATCGGCGGCGGGCGCGTCTCCGGGCAGGTCAGGTGTGGGCACGGTGGCCGCAGATTGGGTCATGACGCGTGAAAACTTCTTTGTCCAAACGATCCGAAGGGCGCGGCATCAGCCTCTAAGCTGTCACCGCGCCCCCCAATGGTCTCAAATATCCGGTCTTAGTGACCGTCGTCCTTAATCACCGGCAGTGTATTGAACTGGTGGAAGGGCGGTGGTGAAGGCAGGGTCCATTCCAAGGTGGTGGCACCCACGCCCCAAGGATTGGCCTCGGCCTTACGGCGGCGAATGGCGGCTTCCAAACAAACGATCAGGAAGACAGCAACCCCAACCACAGTGACCTCATAGCCAATGGTCGAGACATGGTTCCATTTGGCGAAGGCCTCTGGATAATCCACATAACGCCGCGGCATGCCCTGCAGGCCCAAGAAGTGCTGCGGGAAGAAGATCAGGTTCACGCCGATAAAGGTGATCCAGAAGTGCACGGCACCGAGGAACTCGTTGTACTTCACGCCCCACATCTTCTCGAACCAGTAATAGAAACCGGCAAAG
>CANGEH010000204.1 GCA_947452665.1 Caulobacteraceae bacterium | reverse complement strand
GGCTAAACTTTAACGCAGCCGTCTATCATTACATTTATTCCAATCTACAAGTGCAGTTTTACGACCCTCAAGCGAATACCCTGATCGCGGGCAATGCGGGCAAGTTGCGTACTCAAGGTGTAGAGGCCGATTTTAACTACCGTGTTCCCGGCCTCGAGGGCCTGAGCATCCGTGGTGCGGCGACATACAACGATGCAAAATATCAGGATTATGTCGGCCAGTGTTACGCAGGCCAGACGATCGCGGCAGGGTGCAGCCTGCAGCTTGTGGGCGGTGCTTTCACCGCGCAAGACTACAATGGGAAGGCACCGCCAAAGGCCCCCCGCTTCGCCGATCGCTTCGGTGCAACGCTAGCCTTACCTGTTACGGCGTCCGGGATAAGCGTGCGCGCATCGGGCGACGTCAGCTACACCTCAAGGTATAATTATAGCGACGCGTTGCGGCCCGACGCGATCCAGAAGGGCTATACGAAGATCGACGCGTCGATCAGCGTCAATGGTGCAGACGACCTTTGGAGCCTGTCGCTGATCGGACGCAATTTGTCTAACAAGCTCGTGATTGGCGCGGCAAACGACTTACCGTTCACGGGCGGCACCGGTACCGGTACAGCTGGCCCAGGCGTATTGGCCGACATGTCAGCCTTCATCGATAACCCGCGAGAAATCTTCTTGGAACTCGCATTCAAGTTCTGACCGAACATGCGGTGATCTGAAAAGCGGAGCGAGTCCGTCGCTCCGCTTTTTGATGTCCAAAGCTTTTGCGGCAAGCACTGATCTTCTTCTGAGGCGCGAGTTCCGTCGCGCGCCTCGATGTACGGGCGATCTCCATCGATCTAAGCCAAATGGGATGGCATTCCGAGTGCGGCTTCTACCAATTCCAAACTGCCGACACTGGCTTAATCTAGAGATATTAGGTACGAAGTTGAGCAAGAGAGGATCATTATGGGCAGTAAGAGTCGGCCACTCGATCTATTCGTCAGCGGTCTCAAACGGCCGGCAGGAGCCGCACCGGCGTTGGGCGCTGTCCTGCAATTTGTGTCAGCTCTAGCGATCTCGACGGAAACGCGAGAATGAGCGACACGGCAAACGTCAGGCGCATCCGTTCCAGTGACCGGATCGAGCTGGCCGCAGACGATGTGGGCCCACGCGATGCCCCGACGGTAGTCCTGCTCCATGGCGGCGGGCAGACACGGCACAGTTGGTCCGGCGCGATGGCAGCACTGGTCGCGCGCGGTTACCGCGTGATCAACGTCGATACGCGGGGGCACGGGGACAGCGACTGGTCACCGCACGGCGATTACCATCTCGATTCGCTGGTGCAAGATTTGCGGGCGGTCGTCGCGGATCTGACTGGGCCGTACGCCATTGTCGGCGCATCGCTTGGCGGTGCCACTGCCATTCATGCTGCCGGTGCCGGCATCGGTGCGGCGGCCATCGTACTGGTCGATATCGTACCCGAGCCTGAGATGGCCGGCGTCGGTCGCATCGTCGGCTTCATGCGCGCCAATCTGGGTGGTTTCGCCACCCTCGAAGAAGCTGCGGACGCCGTCGCTGCCTATAATCCGGAGCGGCCGCGCTCCAGCGATCCCAGTGGCCTAATGCGTAATCTTCGGCTGCGCGATGATGGCCGGCTGTACTGGCATTGGGACCCGCGCATCACACAGTCGGAACCGGGGCAGCACCACGCGGTCGTCCAGCGCTCTGCGATCGCGATGGCGGAACGCACTGATCTTCCTGTACTGGTCGTTCGCGGCCTCAAGAGTGATGTGGTCAGTGATGCCGGTGTAGCGGCATTCCGCAGGATCTTGCCGGCACTCGAGGTCGCCAACGTAGGCGGGGCGGGGCATATGGTTGCAGGCGACCGAAACGATGCCTTCAATGCAAGCGTGCTTGCTTTTCTGGAGCGTCATCTTCCCGTAGAAGCCGTCGCGTGAGCCGTATGCTGGACGGTCGTGTCGCGCTGATCACCGGGGCGAGCGCCGGACTCGGCCGCCGCTTCGCGCGTGTGCTTGCAGATCACGGTGCCGCCGTTGTTGTGGCGGCTCGGCGAGCTGCCGAACTCGACACGTTGGTGGCAGAAATTCGCGACGCTGGCGGCGAGGCGCTTGCCCATGCGATTGACGTCGCGGACGCTGCGGCGATCGCCGGTATGTTCGACGCGGCAGAACGCGCATTTGGTACAGTGGATATTCTCGTCAATAATGCGGCAGTTGTTGATGCAGACTACGCCACGCGCCTGTCACTCGAGACGATTGACCGGGTGCTGGCCGTGGACTTCCGTGCGCCGTTCCTGCTCGCGACGGAAATGGCACGCCGCTTGATTGCGGCGGACAAACCTGGCCGGATTGTCAATATGTCGTCGGTCGGGGCTTTTCACTACACGTCGAGCAGCGCGGCGGCCTTGTACTCGGCGGTCAAGGCAGGCGTGATCCGCATGACGGAAACGCTTGCGATCGAATGGGCGCGCTACAACATCAACGTGAATGCGATCGCACCGGGTATGTTTGAAAGCGAGATGACCAGCGGCTATATCGAGCGAGCTGGGGATAAAATGCGCGAACGATTCCCCCGCCGTCGCTTTGGCGATCCAACGTTCCTCGACAGCACGCTCCTCTATCTTGTCGAACCGGCGTCGCATTTTGTCACCGGCACCTGTGTCACCGTCGATGACGCCCAGACCGGCCGCTGAAGATATTTTCCTCTCGCAGGCATGAGGACTTTTGGGCAACCGCGCGAAGGTTCGACTTCGGTAAACTATTGCCATTAGGTTGGATAACGATTAGAATCGTTGGGTAAGAGGAAAGGCTGGCCATGAACAATGTTGCGGAGATGACGAAGCCGAGCGAGCGAACGATCACCCGTCTCGCCGACTTGTCCAAAAACCAGCAGGCTGCAATCCGCCGTATTCCTGGCGAGAAGGATATCGTGAACGTGCCGTTGGCTGCGACGCGTCCCAATGCGATCTTCACCGGCCGCGAGCGCTTCGATGCTGAACAGAAAAAGATTTTTCAGCGTTTTGCCGTTCCGGTGACGCTAACGGCAATGCTGCCAGAGCCAGGATCGGTCGTTGCCGTCGAGGCCTATGGCAAGCCCTTGCTGGTCTCGCACTCGCGCGACGGTGAAATCCGTGTCTTCATTAACGCCTGCCAGCACAAGGGTTCGAAACTCGTTGAGGATTGCGCGGTTCACAAGCGGTCTCGGATGACTTGTCCGTATCACGCCTGGACGTATGGCCTCGACGGCAAGCTGATCGGCGTTGCCCGTTCCGAGATGTTTCTTGGACTCGACAAGTCGAAGCGTGGTTTGAAGCAGTTGCCGTCGCAGACCTGGGGTGGCGTCGTTTACGCGCAGCTGGATGGCACTGACCTCGACATTTCACAATTGTCCGATCAAATCGCTGAGGACTTCACAGCGCTCGGGATACCCTCAGCACACGTCTATGGGCACAAGGTATTTCAGATTAAAGCAAACTGGAAAGTCGTGCTGGAGCCGTTTCTGGAAGGCTACCATGTCCAGCGGCTTCATGCGGCGTCGATTGGCGACAAATATGTCGATGCCGCGAGCATCGTCGATACGTTCGGTGCCAACGTCCGTCAGCTGACTGGCCGGATCGGTTATGATCCTTCGATGCTGGACGAAGATAGCGAAGGTAACATCCACAAGCTAGTCACGCACGCTTATACCGGGTTCCCGAACGTGGTTGTCGTGACAAGCCAATACTATACGAGCGTTATGCTCCTGATGCCGAACGCCGTGGATCACACTACGGTGCAGTATTTCATGCTGACGCCGGAGGCCGCGACGACGCCGAAGGCCGCGGACGTGTTTGAACGATCCTATAAGCTGATCATTGAAGTTTTTGGCGGCGAAGATTTTCGCGCCGCCGAGATCACGCAGGCCGGCCTTTCCGCGGGTGTCCCGGAGGCGACGATCTACTGCGGCCTCGAAGAGAATATCATCCATTATTACACAGCGCTCGAGAAGCTCCTCTAGCAAGCAAACGACTTTGGCGATTGACGACCGGCGGCTGGTAGCAACACTGTCGCGCTTGTTGACCTGCTCTTATCCCGAATGAAAATTGACCAGCGTTGAGCAGCAAGGATTTGTTTGTGGCAGTCGTCCGAACGCTTTTCCACTCGATCGTGTCGAATGGGCAGTTGGGCGACGTTCAAGCCCGATCGGTAGCGTTGCCTGGCCCAAAACGAGGTTTTGTTGCGGGTTCACGCGGCCAGCCTGAACTATCATAATCTGGTCGGCATCGACGGGGCATCCCTGGTTTGCCGGTCCCGCGGGTGCCGTTCTCGGACGCGTCGGCGATCGTTGCGGCGGTCGGCGAGGGCGTGTCCGCGTTTGCGCCAGGGACGCTGTCATTCCAAGCTTCTTTGCACATTGGAATTCGGGTCAGCCGACCGCCTCAGCGTTGTCGGTCGTACTGGGGGATCAGGTCGATGGCACCTTGCAGAGTCATGTGGTGGTCCCGGCGGCGTCGCTGGCTCGCGCACCGGCCGGCCTGACTCATGAGGCAATCGCGACACTCGGGTGTGCGGGGCTGACAGCTTGGCGGAGCCTGATCGTAGAGGCAAAAGTTAAGCCCGGGCAGACCGTTGTCCTGCAAGGCACCGGCGGTGTGTCACTGCTCGCGCTAGGGTTTGCAAAGATGGCCGGCGCGCGCGTTATCATCACGTCATCGTCCGACGAAAAGCTCGAGCGCGCGCGGGCCTTGGGGGCGGATGTGACGATCAACTACCGGGCGTTGCC
>CANGEH010000203.1 GCA_947452665.1 Caulobacteraceae bacterium | reverse complement strand
GTTAGAGGTCATTGCTGAGATTTGCGCCCTCGTCGAGGGGCCAGTGAGTGCCGAAGTGGTGGCCCCAGACCTTGAGGCCATGATTGCCGAGGCGCGCAAGCTGGCCGCGATTGCCGAAAACGTCGTGATCAAGGCCCCGCTTACCCGTGAAGGCTTGATGCTGACCAGGACCCTGGCCAGTGATGGTATCATGGTCAATGTCACACTGTGCTTTTCTGCCGCCCAGGCCCTGATGGCCGCCAAGGCCGGTGCCGCCTTTATCTCGCCCTTTATTGGCCGCTTGGACGATCACGGGGCCGATGGGATGGAGCTGATCCACGATATTCGCACCATTTATGATAATTACGACTTTAATACCGCGATTCTGGCCGCCTCGGTGCGCACGGGTGCACATGTTCGGGCCGCAGCCCTGGCCGGGGCCGATTGCGCCACCCTGCCGCCGTCGGTTTTCTTAGAGCTCTATAAACACCCCCTGACCGATAAGGGCCTGGAACAGTTTAATGCCGACTGGGCCAAGACCGGCCAGTCCATACTCTAGGACCCGCAGCGCGTGAGCCAAACCCCGCCCCCGACAGCTGCCGAAGCCGAGCTGGCGTCTGACTGGCAAAAGGTGCGCCGGTTCCTAAAGGCTCATCCGGGCCTGGTGCGCGATGATGACCGGTTATTGGCCGATCTGGGGCTCAAGCTCAATCCCGCCAATGTGGTCGAGTTTGGCCCCGCAGCCCTTGCCCGCATGACGGCGGCCAAGACGCGCGAGACCAGTGTGCGCAAGCACCTAGAAGCCATGGCTCAGGCCAATTTCGCCGCCCAGGCCCAAGCCCATGCCGCCGTGGTCGATCTTTTGGAGGCGCGCAACCATTCCGATCTGGCCCGGCGCATAGACGAGGCAGCCAAGCTTCGCTTTGGTCTGGTCTGCGGTGTGATTGGCCTTGAAGGTCCGGACCGGGTTCCGGCCGGCTGGCATGGCCTGGTCAATGGCGCCGTGGATATGTTTTTGGGCGCCGAAGCCCAATCCTTGATGGGCCCCTTGATCATGGCGCCGCTCTTGTTTGGCGCCCAGGCCGAGCAGATCAAGAGCGTGGCCCTGATCCGCACCGCCATGTGGTCCCCGGCCCGCCAAGGGGTCCTGGCCTTTGGCTCAGCCGATGAGACCGGGTTTACCGCCGATATGGGGGCCGAACTGGTTGCGTTCTTGGCCCGGGTGGTGGAGCGCACGGCAGAACGATGGCCCACCCTATAGACCAGCACGCCCCCACCAAAGACGGCCTGATCGCTTGGCTGGATTACATGCAGCATGAGCGCCGGGCCTCGCCGCGCACGCTTCGCGCTTATGGCGATTGTGTTTCGCCCTATCTACAGTTTTTGGATGTCTATCGCGGCGAGGTCTTGAACCTTAAGGCCCTGGCCGGTGTCACGGCCGCTGAGATCCGGGCCTATCTGGCCAGTCGCACCCAGTCCGCGCGGCCCCTGTCTCCCCGGTCTCTATCCCAGGCCCTGTCAGCCATAAGGTCGTTTCATAACTGGCTAGACCGGCGCATGGACCTGCCCAATGCCGCGCTTTCCCTAGTGCGCGGGCCAAAGGTCAAGCCGGGCGTACCAAGGCCCGTGAGCGAGGATCAGGCCTTTGGCCTGATCGAAGAGGCGGCCAGTAATCTAGAACGTGAGGACTGGGAGGTCGCCAGGGACTGCGCCGTCCTAACCCTGCTCTATGGTTGCGGCCTGCGGATCTCAGAGGCCTTATCCCTGACGCTGGGCGACACACCGGTTCAAGACACGGTGCGCATAACTGGCAAGGGCAATAAGACCCGGCTGGTGCCGGTCCTGCCGGCCGTGACTGAGGCAATCGGGCTTTATCTGGCTACGGTACCGTTCAAACTCGCGCCGCAAGACGCCCTATTTCGCGCCAAGCGCGGCGGGGCCTATAGTCCGCGCCATGCCCAGGCCCTGATGCAGACCCTGCGCGGCCAGCTGGGTTTGCCAGACAGCGCCACCCCCCATGCCCTGCGCCACGCCTTTGCCACCCATTTGCTGGGGGCGGGTGCCGATTTGCGCGCCATCCAGGAACTGCTCGGCCACGCCTCCTTATCGACCACCCAGCGCTATACCGATGTCGATGCTGCAGGCCTGATGGCCGCCTATGCCAAGGCCCATCCGCACGCTTGAGCGGGCGGGTTTTTAGGCCTGCATGGTCCAGCCCTCGACACCCATGGCGGCTTGGCGCAGGGCTTCGGAGCGGGTGGGGTGGGGGTGGCTGGTGCGGGCGACGTCTTCGGACGAGGCCGAGAACTCCATGGCCACGCAGTATTCTCCGATCATTTCCCCGACCTGCGGGCCGATCATATGCACGCCTAGGATCTGGTCGGTGGCGGCATCGGCCAACACCTTTACAAAGCCGTCGCCCTCATGATTGACCTTGGCGCGGCTATTGGCGGTGAAGGGGAATTTGCCAATCTTATAGGCCACACCAGCGGCCTTAAGCTCTTCCTCATTCTTGCCGACCCAGGCCACTTCGGGGAAGGTATAGACCACGCTTGGCACCAGATTGTAATCGACATGCCCGGCCTTGCCCGCGATCAACTCAATACAGGCCACCCCGTCATCCTCAGCCTTATGGGCTAGCATGGGGCCATAGGTGACATCACCGACCACCCAGACGCCGGGGGCCGAGGTCTTGAAATGATCATTGGCGATAAAGCCCCGCGCATCGGGCACAATGCCCACCGTCTCGAGACCCAGATCGCGGGTCACGGGGCGGCGACCAATCGCGACCAGCACATAATCGGCATTAAGCGTTTCCGCCGCGCCGCCCGCTGCAGGCTCGAGCGTCAGGGCAACGCCGGTCTTGCTGGCCTTGGCGGCTGTGACCTTGGTGCCGAGCTTAAAATTGATGCCCTGCTTGGTCAGGGTGCGCTGAAACGCCTTGGCCATGTCAGCATCCATGCCCGGCGTAATGCGGTCTAGATATTCCACCACCGTGACCTCCGCCCCCAGACGGCGCCAGACTGAGCCCAGCTCTAGCCCAATAATGCCTGCGCCAATCACGATCATGGATTTGGGGATTTCGGAAATAACCAAGGCACCGGTGGAATCGACAATCCGCGCCTGATCGACCGTGACGCCCGGCAAGGGGGTAGGTTCAGAACCGGTAGCAATAACGATATTAGCGGTTTCCAAAACGGTTTCAGAGCCATCTTCAGCCTTGACCGCAACCTTGCCCGGGCCCGCAATACGGCCCCAGCCCTTGATATAATCAACCTTGTTCTTCTTAAGAAGGAACTCAATGCCCTTGGTCAGGGCCAGAACACTATCGGCCTTTTGTTGCAACATGACCGGCAGATTAACCGTGACCTTGCCGTCAATGCCCATCTTGGCGAAATCCGTATTCGCCAATTCATACAGCTCAGACGCGTGCAGCAGGGCCTTGGACGGGATGCAGCCAACATTCAGACAGGTGCCGCCGAGCGTGCCGCGCCCCTCAATACAGGCAACCTTCAGCCCAAGCTGGCCAGCGCGGATCGCCGCATTATAGCCGCCGGGGCCGCCCCCGATAATGACGACATCGTATTGGGCCATGAGCTTGAATCCGCTTTAGGGCGTTGAAGGGTCAAAAATGTGCCGGGACGGAGCGGTCGCTCCGGTCCCTTGGTTAGAGGTTGAGCAGTAGGCGCTGTGGGTCTTCGATATAGTCCTTGACCTTGACCAGGAAGGTCACGGCCCCCTTGCCATCGACCACCCGGTGATCATAGCTCAAGGCCAGATACATCATGGGCCGGATCTCGATCTTGCCGCCAACCACCATGGGCCGATCCTGGATCTTGTGCATGCCCAATATGCCAGATTGCGGGGCATTCAAGATCGGGGTCGACATCAGCGAGCCATAAACCCCGCCATTGGAGATGGTAAAGGTGCCGCCCTGCATGTCCTCGATCGCTAACTGGCCATCGCGTGCCTTTTTGCCCAGCGCGCCAATGGCTTTTTCGATTCCCGCAAGACTCAAGGCATCGGCGTCGCGCACGACCGGCACAACCAAACCCTTATCAGTGCCGACGGCGACGGCAATATCATAATGGTTCTTATAGATCAGGTCCTGACCGTCGATCTCGGCATTAACGTCGGGCACATCTTTCAGGGCCTCGACACAGGCCTTCACGAAGAAGGACATAAAGCCCATTTTTACGCCGTGGCGCTTTTCAAACACGTCTTTATACTGGGTACGCAGGGCCATGACCGCGGTCATATCCACCTCATTAAAGGTGGTCAGCATGGCCGCCGTATTCTGGGCTTCCTTCAGACGCCGGGCAATGGTCTGGCGAAGACGCGTCATCTTGACCCGCTCTTCGCGCTCAGACACCGGCCGGGGCGCAGACGGGGCGGCGACCGCGACAGGCGCATTGGCGCGGGCCTCGAGCGCGGCGAGGGCATCGCCCTTGGTCACGCGGCCATCCTTGCCGGTGCCTGCAATGGCGCTGGCATCCAGACCGGTTTCAGCGGCAATGCGGCGCACGGACGGGGCTTGAGCGGCGGCGGCCGGGGCTGGGACGGGCGATGGGGCTGGCGCAGCAATGGGGGCCGACTTTGGTGCCTCTGCCACGGCGGCAGCGGGGGCCGGCGCACTGGCGGCAGCGCCTGCGGTCACCTTGCCAAGCAGCGTACCGGGCAGGACGGTTTCACCCTCCGGCGCTAGAATTTCGCCCAAAACGCCATCGGCGGGGGAAACCACTTCAAGGCTGACCTTGTCGGTTTCCAGCTCAACCAGCATTTCGTC
>CANGEH010000202.1 GCA_947452665.1 Caulobacteraceae bacterium | reverse complement strand
GCATGCGTGATGCGGTGCGTGAAGTGTTTCCGCAACTGGAAGAGATTGAAGACCCGCCGACCCGAAGGTTTCGCATACCCTCTGGCCTAGATGGCCTGTTTCAGGCCCCTACCGCCGATGAGCTTGTCGCCCTGCGCACCGCAGCCGAAGCCTTGCAGAACTCTGGGGCCAGCACACGGGCGGCGACCCTTTCCAGCCTTGAGGCCAAGATCATGTCGGCCATGCGTTCTGGTGCACGCCGACGCCTTGCCCCAGATGTTGAGGCCCTATTGCAGGCCGAAACCATCGCCATTCAGGCAGGCCCTCGCCCGTTTGAGGACGATCAGATTTTGGACAAGGTGCGTCAGGCGATCAAGGCGCTTTGCGGCCTGCAATTTCGTTATGATGGCGGCAGCACGCCAGGCCGTCTGCGCAAGGTGGCCCCTTATGGCCTCTTGTTTGGCCGCAGTAACTATCTCGTCGCAGCTGAGTTGGACGCTGCGGACAGGCCCCTTGAGGCGCGAAATTGGCGCCTAGACCGTATGGCTGACATTGCGGTCCTGGAAACACCCGCCGCGCCGCCGCCGGGGTTTTCGCTGCAAGACTATGCCGATCAGAGCTTTGGCATCTATCAGGATGATGTCGAGGATGTCGTCTTGAAGGTATTGGCCCATGGCGCTGAGGATGGCCGCCGCTGGCGATTTCATGTCCACCAAAGCGTCACACCCCAGACTGATGGCAGTCTGATCATCCGGTTTCGCGCCAGTGGCATGACCGAACTGGCCTGGCACCTGTTTAGCTGGGGCGACAAGATCGCAATCTTGGAGCCGGCGCGGCTGCGCCAGGTCCTGGCCGAACAGATCGCTAAATCCAGCAAGGCTCTGGCCGTTTAGCTGCGTCCGATTTTGACGTAAACTCTGGTCATAAGGTTTGGGTCACCGAGCGGAGATCTTGACCATGACCGACTTTTCCTATGCAACCCGCCCAATGAGCGGCGGCGTTTCTGTCCTGGGCCTTGTACGCCAAGGCCTGACCCTAGCCATGGGTACCGTACATTATGGCCTTGTCTGGTTGGTCTGGCTGGGCCTTTTTGTGGTTCGGCCAGGTCTGGCGCTGGAAAGCTTTCGTTATAGGCGCATGGATTCGCCCATTGGCCGCCCCCGCCGGGCCTAGCGATAAACCTGTGTCTTCCAGGTCTCAAAGTCTTGGTCGATCTTGGCCTTGTCCTGACTAGGCTCGAAAACCTGGTCATGGCTGGAAAATCTGGCGGTTTCCTCTGGCCCCAAAAGACCCACACCTCTGGCTGCACAAATGGCTGCGCCGCAAGCTGTGGCCTCGCGCAGGCTGTGCCGGGCCAGGGGCGTGCCCAGCACATTGGCCTGGAGCTGCATCAGGGCGTCATTATTGCTCAGGCCACCATCGACGTGCAAGACCTCGGGCCTAGCGAGGCCCGAGCCGTTATAAATGCCATCGACCACTTCACGCACCCGATAGGCAATGCCCTCGATCGCAGCCCGCGCAATCTGGCCAGGCCCTGTGCTCAAGCTTAGGCCGCCAATCAGGCCAGTTTTGGTAGGGTCACCATGCGGTGCGCCCAGCCCTAAAAAGGCCGGCAATAAATACGTCCCGCCACTGTTGTGGGTCTTTTCGATAAGCCCAGCAAAGGCGGCGTGCCCACCCAAACCAAAATTGCGTCGCACCCAGTCCAGAGCATTGCCGGCGGAAAAGACCATGCCCTCGATGCAATATGTGGTCTGGCCACCGACGGCGCTGACAATAAAAGGCGGCAGGGTCGGGCCGACATAGGCAAACTTTTTGCCGGTACTGACATTGACGGTGGCCGAGGTGCCATAGGTGATCTTACCCGCGCCCGCGGCTTCGCAGCCTTGGCCGATCAGGGCCGCCTGTTGATCGGCAATCACCGCCATGATCGGAACCGATGCACCAAGGGTCCTGATATCGGTTTGGCCCATCTCGCCCCAGCTATCGACAAGGGTGGGAAACATGGCCTGATCCAGGCCTTGAAAACCGATTAGGTCCGGATTCCAGACCCCGCGGGCGAGGTCCAAATAGCCGGTTGGCCAGGCTTGGCTGCGGTCCGTGACATGGGCCGCACCGCCGGTCAGCTTGAAAATCAAATAGGAGTCAATATTGCCCCAGGCAAGGCGATTGGACGCTAAGAGTGCCGCTCCGGTCTCGATACCGGCGAGCATCAGCTCCAGCTTGGCGGCGGCCTGCTGGGCAACAATGCCAATACCGGCGGCCTGAAGCGCCTTGGCGCGCTCTGTGCCCCGCAAGTCACTCCAGACCACAAGCGGGGTTAGGGCCGCGCCGGTCTTGCGATCCCAAAACACCACACTGGTGCGTTGGGAAGTCACGCCAATCGCAGCCATATCGGCTAGGCCATGGCCGCAGGCCTCAAGCGCCTTAGCCATGACCTTACGCGCTGTTTTCCAGATCAAGGCGGGGTCTTGTTCGACCTGGCCCGGCAAGGCCGAGCGCGTGCGCAGCCCTGCACTGGCCTGACCAAGCCTTTGGCCTGCGGGCGTGAATATGCAGGCCGTAAGGTTGGTCGTACCAACATCAAGCGCTAAGATCAGCTCAGGCATCCGGGATCAAGACCCCCGGATTCATAATCCCTACCGGATCAAGGGCGGTCTTGAGCTTTCGCAATAGGGCCACGCCGGTCTGGCCCAGTTCCGCCGCCATATCGGCGCGCCGCACTCGGCCAATGCCGTGATGGTGGGCCAGACTGCCGCCGCCATTGGCCGTGGCCTGCATGACCTGACGCCAGGCCTCAAAATAGGCGGCCTCCATATTGGCCGGATCTTCAGGCTTGATGGCAAAGGTGAAATAGAGGTTCAGACCGCTGCGATAGACGTGCGAGCTGTGCGCCGATCCGGCCAGGCAGCCTGGAATGGTTTTCAGGCCCTCGACGGCCTTGTCATAAATCCCGGCAATCTTGTCCCAAGGCGCCGAGATCTCGACCGTATCAGCGACCATCTGGCGCCCAAGGATCTGGTCCCAGCCCAACACGTGATTGCGATGGTCCAGCCAATGTTCGACAATGGAATCGGGCAGGGGGGTTAGGCCGTGCTCGGCGGCCAACCGCGCGGCGGCTGCCTTTTCAACATCGACTAATTCTGCAGGACCTTCGTGCACCATGATCACAGTGCAGTCCTTGGCCGCATCGCTTAGGCGTCCCGATTCGCGCTCGTCATACTGGCGCATGACGGGCGGGCGCCAGCCGCGCTGGAACAGTTCGCGCTGATAGGTAAAGCCTAAGCGCATATCGGGGGCGGCAAAGGCAGAGACGGCGCGCTTTTCTGCGGCGCGGCGCAAGGACAAGGTCACGCTGGTGATCACGCCCAAGGTGCCCTCAGACCCCAGCATCAGATGGCGAAGATCAGGCCCCGCCGAGGCGCGCGGCCCCTTGCCAAGCGTGACCAGACTGCCATCGGGCAAGACCGCCTCAATCGCATAGATAATATCTTCCATATTGCCATAGGCACTCGAGAACTGGCCAGAAGCGCGGGTGGCGACCCAGCCGCCGACGGTCGAAACCGCAATGGATTGTGGCCAGTGCCCAGCGGTGAGGCCAAGCTTTGCTAAGTCTTGCTCAGCCTCCAGCCCGTTCTTGCCGGCTTCAAAACTGGCGAGCAGATTGTCGTGGTCAATAAATCGGGTGCCGGTCATGGCTCCCATATCCAGCAAGATACAGTCTGGCGAGGTGATGACCCCGCCAACCACGCCGCTGCCCAGGCCAAACGGAATCAGGGGCGTTTGGGTCGCGCAGGCAATCCGCACCACGGTCTGAACATCGGCGACATTGGCCGGGCGCACGACGCAGGCGGGCAGGGGGGCTGCGCGCTCTTGATGGTCGCGCAGATGACTGACCATCCAATAGTCATGACGTCGGGCGCTGCGGCTGGTCTCGTCCAGCCCCACCTTGTCCGGCCCAAGGGCGGCGAGCAATTGGGTGATGGCAGCGTCGGTCATGCGGGACTCTCTGTCGTCGAGGGGCTAAGAAAGGCAAGGTTTTGCGCCTGAAGCTGGCGGCATTGGGCGATTTGTTGATCGTGTTGCTGCGGTGTCCAGGCCAAGAGCTCGGCCATGGCTTCGGCGGCGGCCGGCAGGGCATCTAGGCCGGCATCGTCGTCAAACCAGGCCCGCGCACTGCGCCGAACCCAATAGTCTTCCAAGTTTAGAGCCCCTTCAAACAAGACAGCATGACGCGCCTCAATGGCTGGCCCGCCGACCAGGCCATGGGCCTCTGCGCCATAAAGCCCGACTAATCGCTCGGCCGCCGTGGGGCTATTGAGTTGGCGAGTCAGTTCGGCCGTGAGGCTTGCGACATCGACCTCGCCGCCGGGCAGTGGGGTCGTGGCTGTGCGCGAGGCTTGCGGCTTTCGCCCCAGGGCCTGTTCGGCCATATCGACCACGCGCTCGGCCATCATGCGATAGGCCGTCAGCTTGCCGCCTGCGATAGACAAGATCCCGCCCGGCCCGGTCCAGATCTCGTCCTTGCGCGATATGTCTGAGGCCGACTTGCCTTCTTCGGCGACAAGTGGGCGCAGACCCGACCACGCCGAGACAATATCGGAAAAGGTCAGGGGCTCGGTCGAAAACCGCTGGGCAGCGGCCGCCAGCAAATAATTGGCATCGGCCGCATCAATGTGGGGCCAATAGTCGCTATCTGGATAGAATGTGTCGGTCGTGCCCAGATAGGTCATATCGCCCTTGGGCACGGCAAACACGCTGCGCCGATCGGATGCGGTCATGATCACGGTCCGCTCCAATGGAAGCCGAGCCTTTGGCACAACCAGATG
>CANGEH010000201.1 GCA_947452665.1 Caulobacteraceae bacterium | reverse complement strand
TTCATCCTGCGGATCGAGGATATTGATCAGGGCCGCTGCCGACCAGCCTTTAGCCAAGCCCTCCTCGAGGACCTAGCCTGGCTAGGCCTAGACTGGGAAAGTCCTGTTCGGGTTCAGTCGCAGCATATGGGCGATTATCACGCGGCCCTAGACCACCTTCGCGACCTAGGCCTGATCTATCGCTGTTTTAAGACCCGCAAGGCAATTGCCGACGATATTGGCCGCGCGCCGCATGGTCTTGACCTGCCCTATCGCGGCCAGGCCCTAACCCCAGACCAAGAGGCCGAACACATCGCCATGGGCCATAGCTTTGCTTGGCGCTTGTCACTGGAGGCAGCGCGTCAGCATCTGGGCAAGGCCTTTGATGCGCTGACCTTTATCGAGGATGGCCAGGGTATTCAGGTCGCAAGGCCGCAGCGCGCGGGTGATATTGTGCTGGCGCGCAAGGATTTAGGCGTGGCCTATCATCTGGCCGTCGTGGTCGATGACGCCTTACAGGGAGTCACCCATGTCACGCGCGGCCAAGACCTGTTCGAGGCCACCGGCGTTCAGCGCCTGCTTCAGGTCCTGCTCGGCCTGCCCGCCCCAACCTATTGCCATCACCGCCTGTTAAGCGGCCCCGACGGCGAACGCCTGGCCAAGCGCGACCGGGCCCAGACCTTGGGGGCCCTGCGCGACAGCGGCGTCAAGCCCGATGATCTGAGGCGGCAATTGGGCTTTGACTAGGTTCAATCCACATTCGGGGATTCCCGTTTGGTCGAATGTGGGATTCAGCCGGCCTTAGGAAACGATCTGGGTCCCTCCCCGCGAAGGCGGGGACTGCGCGGGGAAGGCGGGATAGGGCCCCCTACCCCGGCTATCGCCGGTACTTCCCCCAAGGGGGGAAGATTTGCGTTGTTTAAATCCTCCCCCCTTGGGGGAGGGGGGCCCCGAAGGGGTGGAGGGGGCTAGTACTAGCCCCGCCCCCCTTCCGCCTTCCTCGCCTTGGCTCGAGGAGGATTGAAATGACATAAATTTTCCCCCACCGAATATGGATTGAACCTAGGCCCGAAAGCTTTACCTCGCGCCAAAGCTAGGTCAAAACAGGGCGATGGAAACCAAGACCTATAATAGGGCCCTAATCGTCCTGATCATCGGGGCCTGCATTATTGGCTTTGCGCCCATCCTTGTGCGCCTAAGCTCGGCAGGCTCAGCCGCAACCGGGTTTTGGCGCATGCTGATCGCCCTGCCCGTCTTGGCGATCTTGACCCGGCCAAGCAAGACCACGCCGCCAACGCCGGGGATTGATTTTAGCCTGAAAAGCCCACCCTCCATGGTCGTCCTTTTGGCGGGCCTGGCCTTTGCGGCGGACTTGGCCTTTTGGCATTACGGCATTGCCAATACCACGGTCGCCAATGCCACCGTGCTGGGCAATCTGACCCCGATCGTGGTCACGGCCGTGGCCTGGATTGTGTTTCGCGAAGTACCGCAACGCTTGTTCTTGGTCGGGCTTGTCTTGGCCATAAGCGGGGCCTTTACGCTTGCCCATGGCGCGGCGAGCGCTGCCCATGGCCGAAATACGGTGCTCGGCGATGCCTTATCGGCGGGCACAGCGGTTTGGTATGCCCTCTATTTCCTCGCCGTGCGCAAGGCCCGGCAAAGCGCTAGCGCGCCATTGGTCATGTTTTGGTCCAGCCTCGTTGCCGCCCCGCTCTTGCTGGTCGTAGCGCTTGCCCTGCACGAGCCCCTTCTGCCAACCACCCTGATTGGGGCCCTGGCCTGTGTCGGCCTGGCCGGGGTTCATGTCGCAGGTCAAGGCTCGATCGCCTGGGCGCTCGGCCGACTACCGACCGCGACCACAGCGCTTGTGGTACTGGTTCAGCCGGTCGTGGCCGCCTGTGTCGGCTGGGCCCTGTTCGCCGAGGCCATCGGCCCCTGGCAGGTCCTCGGCGGCGTCCTGACCCTGTCAGGCGTCGCCCTAGCCCAATGGTCGAGCAGCCGGGCGCCGGAGCCCAAACCGGTAGAAGCCAATTAGACCGCCTGTTTTTCCCAATAAAAATAGCGATAAACCGTCTTGAAGCCTGCGGCCTCATATAGCGCTATGGCCCCGGTATTCTTGGCCTCAACCTGCAGATAGGCGGCCGCCGCGCCGTGGTCTGCGGCCCTCGCCAACAGGGCTTGCAGGATCTGGCTGGCTAGGCCTTGGCGGCGGTGATCTGGATGGGTGCGCATGCCAAATATACCGGCCCAAGCGCCCTCGACCGCGCAGGCGCCAATCGCTGCGGCCTGATCGCCCCGGACGAGCTTGGCAAACAGACGCGGCTGCGCCACCCGTCCCAGGGCAGCCAGTCGTTCGGCCCCGTCTTCGGGGCTGGGGGCGGTGGCGGCCATGACGGCGGTAAAGTCGGGGTCGAGCTGGTTGGAGACGTTCACTGACGCGTCATTCGCGCCCTCGCCCATCGGCCCGGTCATGACCAAGGTCTCCTTGCCGGGCGCATAGCCGCGCCGCGTCAGATGATCGCCAAGGTCGCCCGGCACAGTCGCGCCCTCGGTCAGCTTGAAGATGGTGGCCAGCCCAAGGCCTTTATAAAACGCCTCGACCGCATCAATCGCCGCCTCGATCGCCAGATCCGGATCATAAAGCGGCCAGCAGGCATTGATGCGCAAGGAATAGCCATCCGTGGCATAAAGGTCCCAGCCGCCCAGCGCCCTATGCTGCGCCGCTGGCCAGGCGCGGGCGGCAATGCGTTCTAGGGCCTGTGGATCAATCGGCGGCGCGGCCAGGGCCAAGTCTAGTGGTCCGAGATCAGGGCTTCGATCAGGCCCCTCGCCTGCTTGCTTGACCAGTCGGCACCGCCCTCCAGCCGCGCACGCTCGCGGCCCTGACGATCGATGATCACTGTGGTCGGAAGGCCCGCTGGGCGCGGGTCAAGGCCAAAAGCCAGAGCATATTTGGCATCGCGATAGAGGGCGAGCGGCGGGGTCTTAGCAATGTCTGAGCGCGCCAGATCATCATAATCGATACTGTCGACACTGACCGCCACCACCTTGACCGGCTGGGCGGCATAGGCGGCTTGAAGCTTGGCTAGGGTTGGCATTTCTTCCTTGCACGGCCCGCACCAGGTCGCCCACAGGTTCAGGACCACAACCTGGCCCTTGAAATCGGCTAGGGTCACGGGCTTGCCGTCGGCATCGCGAAAACTTGTCGTGGGGGCAGGCTTTGGCTCTGGCCAGACCACCAGCTTGGCCAGGGCACCGTTTTTGAATTCATTCAAATCGGTCGGCAGCTTGGGTTTGATCGAGGCGCTAAGAATGACATATAGGAGACCGACAACACCGATCAGCGCAAATGCGCCGATTGCCATCGAGATCAGGCTGCGCCGGGGCGGGGTCTGGCCGCCATCGGGCGGAGTTTGGACAGTATTCATATGACGAAAAATCCCTCGGTCGGTTCGAACCCAATAGACACTCCCATAGCCTCCGCCAGCCCTGCTGGCCAGACCATGTGGGGCGGACGGTTTTCGGCCAAGCCTGCCGACCTGATGCAAGCCATCAATGTCTCCATCGGATTTGACAAGCGTCTGGCCAGCCAAGACCTGGCAGGATCGCGGGCCCATGCTGCCATGTTGGCCGCGACCGGGGTGATTTCAAGGGCGGATGAAGCGGCAATCCAAGGCGGTTTGTCGCAGATCGAGGCAGAAATGGCCGCGGGCACCTTCCCGTTCCGTGACGAATACGAAGACATTCACATGAATGTCGAGGCGCGTCTGCGCGAGCTGATCGGCCCGGCGGCCGGGCGGCTGCATACGGCAAGATCGCGCAATGACCAGGTGGCGCTCGATTTTAGGCTTTGGATTCGTGAGGCCTGCGAACGCACCGCTAGCCAGATCCAAGACCTGCAAAAGGCCCTAATCGCCAAGGCCGAGCCCCATGCCGAGACCCTGATGCCCGGCTTTACGCATTTGCAACCGGCCCAACCGACTACATTTGGCCACCACCTGATGGCCTATGTCGAAATGTTTGCCCGCGATGCCTCGCGTTTTAGCGATGCCCGGGACCGGATGAATGAGTGCCCGCTGGGCGCAGCCGCACTTGCCGGATCGCCGTTTCCGATAGACCGCCACCAGACCGCCCAGGCGCTAGGCTTTGACCGGCCTACGGCCAATTCGCTCGATAGCGTCGCGGCCCGCGATTTTGCGCTCGAGGCCCTATCGGCGGCCAGCATCTGCGCCGTGCACCTGTCGCGCTTGGCCGAGGAGATTGTGCTGTGGGTCACGCCCCAGTTCAATTTTGTCACCCTCAGCGATGCCTTTACCACCGGCTCGTCCATCATGCCGCAAAAGCGCAATCCCGATGCGGCCGAGCTGGTCAGGGCCAAGGTCGGGCGGATCCTAGGGGCCCTAACCGGTCTTACCGTGGTCATGAAGGGCCTGCCCCTGACCTATTCCAAGGACATGCAAGAGGACAAGGAGCCGTGTTTCCTGGCCTTTGACAGCCTGGACCTAGCGCTTTCGGCCATGACCGGCATGGTTGCCGATATGCAGCCGGTCAAGGACAGCATGGCCCGCGCCGCTGGCTCTGGCTATTCCACCGCAACCGATCTTGCTGATTGGCTGGTGCGGGTTTTGGACATGCCGTTTCGCGATGCGCACCATATTACCGGGGCGGCGGTCAAGCGGGCCGAGGCCTTGGGGCTTGAACTATCGGCCCTGCCGCTGGCGGAATTGCAAACTTTGGATGCGCGGATCACGCCAGCAGTCTATGAGGTCTTGACGGCAAAGGCCTCGGTGGCCAGTCGTCGCAGTTATGGTGGCACCGCGCCTGATCAGGTCCGGGCCCAGATTCAGCG
>CANGEH010000200.1 GCA_947452665.1 Caulobacteraceae bacterium | reverse complement strand
GAGATCGTCTTTGATGGCGAACACATTGAAGGCTATTCGGAAGGCCAGTTGGCGGCCTGGCGGGCGCGCAATGTCGGCTTTATCTTTCAGTTCTACAATCTGATGCCGGTCTTGACCGCAGCGCAGAATGTTGAGCTGCCGCTGATGCTCACCTCGCTGCCTTCGCAAAAGCGCAAGGACAATGTCTCAACCGCCTTAAAGATTGTCGATCTGTCGGATCGGGCAGGGCATAAGCCCAAGGAATTGTCGGGCGGTCAGCAGCAGCGCGTCGCGATTGCTAGGGCCATTGTCTCGGATCCCAAATTCCTGCTCTGCGATGAGCCGACGGGGGACCTTGACCGCGCCACGGCCAATGACATCCTAAAGACCCTGCAACAGCTCAATCGCGAACTGGGTAAGACCATTATCATGGTCACGCACGACCCCGAGGCCGCGCGCTTTGCCACACGCACCCTGCACCTGGATAAGGGCCAATTTGTCGAGGTGACGTCGTGACCGATTTCGATCTGGTTTGGAAAAACCTGTTTCGCAGACCGCTGCGTACGGGTCTATTGATCATATCGATCTTTATCGCCTTTTTGATCTTTGGCCTTCTGGTCAGTGTCAATGTCGCGCTTGAACGCTCGTCTGAGAGCGGCACAGCGGGCAATCGTCTGGTTGTGGCCAATAAGATCAATTTCACCCAGCCCATGCCGATCGCCTATGTCAATCAGGTGGCGACGATCACGGGGGTGACGGCGGTCACGCATTTTAGCTGGTTTGGCGCCTATTATCAGGACCAGGCCAAGAGCCGGTTTGTCGGCTTTGCCGTCGATCCTGCCACCTATACCGCCATCTATTCTGATCAGATTAAGCTGGGTCCAGGCCAGCGCGAGGCCTTTATCAAGACCCGCGACGGGGTCATTGTCGGCAAGGCCTTGGCGGACCAATATGGTTGGCGCCTGGGTCAGGTTATTCCGATCAGTTCCAACATCTATATCAAGCCAGACGGTGGCCGCGCATTGGACATGCGGGTGGTCGGCATTTTCACCGGCGCCAAGCCGACCGATCCCACCACGGCTCTCTATTTCAATTACGAATACTTGAATGAGAGCCGAACCTTTGGTCGCGACCAGATTGGCACAATCGGGGTTGTCACCGCCTCTCCCGATCTGAACGACACTGTGGCCAAGGCGATTGATGCCAGGTTTGCCAATTCGCCCTATGAGACCGCTACAGTCGACGAAAAGACCTTTCAGCGGGCCTTTTTGAAACAGGCTGGTGATCTGAACTTTATCATCACCATGGTGGTCGCCGCTGCCTTTGCTGCGATCTTGATGATCGTCGGGACGACCTTGGTATCGGCGGTGCGCGAGCGCACCAAGGAGATCGGGGTGATGAAGACCCTCGGCTTTCCAGGGGGGCGGGTCCTGCGCATGGTATTGGGCGAGTCGATCCTGCTATCGGGTCTTGGGGGTGGGCTAGGTCTTGGCGTGGCGGCCTTTATGTTGAAGGGCCTGTCTAAATCGGCCATGGGTGCCAGTTTCGGCGACCTGTCCATGGACCTAAGCGTCGCCCTGGTCGGCATTGCCTTGGCCTTGTTGCTGGGTCTGGTGACCGGGCTTGTGCCTGCCCTTTCCGCCCTTCGCATGAATATTATCGACGCCCTTGGTCGGCGATAGGAGACGCGTCATGAGCCTTATGAACCAGACCGGTTCGGTCATAATGATGAATGTGCGCTCCATCCCGCAAAGGCTTTGGATGTCGGTCGCTTCGGTGGTGTCGATTGCCCTGGTGGTTGCGGTCCTGCTCGGCTTCTTGGCGCTTGCCAATGGCTTTAGCCAGACCCTCAAGGGCTCCGGTTCACCCAATGTAGTGATTGTCCTGAGGGATGGGTCTGGCGCAGAGCTGAACAGCGTTATTGGCCGCGACCAGATTGACCTCTTGGCCGGTGGCCCTGGCATCAAGCTTGGCGCGGATGGCAAGCCCTTGATCTCGGCTGAACTGATGCTGGTGGTGGATGGGATTAAGAAGTCTTCGGGCACCAAGGCTAATATGCCCCTGCGCGGGATTGGCCCCAATGGCCTGGCGGTGCGTAGCCAGGTCCGTCTTCGCGAGGGACGCATGTTTGCGCCCGGCTCAAACGAGATTGTGGTGGGCGCAGGCCTGTTGCGCGAATTTGCCGGTTTTGAAATGGGCAAGACTATTCGCTTTGGTGCCCAAACCTGGCGCGTGGTGGGGGTGTTTGAGGCGCCCGGCACTGTGTTTGAGTCCGAGCTATGGGCCGACGCGCCCGTGGTGCAGAGCCTGTTTAAGCGCGGCACCAGCTTCCAGACCGCCCGCATTGCCTTGACTAGTCCTGAGGCCATGCCGGCCTATCTGGCCTATATCAAGTCCGATCCGCGCTTGCAGCTCAAGGCCCAGAGCGAACAGGCCTATTTTGCCGCCCAGGCGGAGCGCTCAGGCCTCTTGATCAAATATGTTGGTTGGCCTTTGGGCCTGATCATGTCGGTTGGGGCCTTGGCCGGGGCCTTGAACACCATGTATGCGTCTGTGGCCTCGCGCGCATCTGAGATCGCGACCTTGAGGGTGATCGGCTTTTCTGGCTTTTCCGCCTTTATGGGCACAATGTGCGAGGCCTTGGTGCTATCCGCGCTTGGTGCCCTTTTGGGTACAGCCATTTGTACGCTTCTGTTCAATGGGCTGTCCGCCTCGACCTTGGGCGCTGGCTTTACTCAGGTGGCCTTCCGTTTACAGGTCGGGCCAGAACTGATCGGCCAGGCCGTTATTCTTGCCTTGGTGATCGGGTTTGTCGGCGGCGTCTTCCCTGGCCTTCGGGCGGCGCAGCAAAGGCCCCTGTTAGCGCTCTAGGCGCTTTGGTTCAGGGTTAGGGCGGTTGATGGCGCCGGTGCCTGCCTAGCGCCGGGGCCGTAGCCTGCGCCCGTGCAGCGCGCGGCCGCGACCTCATGGGCAATCGCCCGAACAACGCCTTCGGTTACAAATTTGGCAGCCTCAATGGCGCGGCCATGCCGCGCCAGAACCGCGTCAAAGGCCTCGGTCGCCTGGATCAGCCTTATGCGGTCCTCACGCGCGGTTCCGGCCAAGATTTGCGGCGCTTCGCGCAACTGCCGGGACTCGTGCCGATAGAGATTGGCCAGGCGCGTGGTTTCCGGCAGGGTCTGGGTGACATCCAGGGGCCTGTTGCGTTCAAAGGCTTGGCATTCAAGGGCGAGCCGCTCGGTCAGGGCCACGGTCAGGTCTAGGATATAGGCCAGCCGCTCGGTGGCGGCCTGATTGTCCAGTTCTGGGACGGGTAGGGTGTCTGGCATCATGGGTTAGTCTCCAGATTCAAGCCCTGCATCTTCAAGATTTCTTTTTGAACAGCGGCGGCAAGGCCAACCCCGCCAGCGCGGCTGATCTGTTTGGCATAGGCCTCGGTCAGGAAGGACTTGAACGCTGCCTCACCCTCACCGCCGCCAAATGGCTCTGACGTCTCGACACCGCTAAACACGGACGACAAGGCATTGGACAAATAGGAGGCCTCAAAATCCTGCGCAGTTTTGCGGATCTTGGCCATGGTTTCAGGGTCTGCCGAGCGGCCAAGGGGCAGGGTTGGGGCGACCGGGACCGGGCGCAACAGGCTCGGTGAAACGCTGATCGGGCTTAGGGCCATTACATCACCTCAATATCGGCCTGCAGGGCGCCTGCGGCCTTGATGGTCTGGAGGATGGAAATCATGTCGCGCGGCGTGACCCCCAATGTGTTTAACGCCTTAACCAAGGCAGCAAGGGAGGCCCCGTCCTTAAGGGTCAAGAGCTCTTTGCCGGTCTCTTCGCTGACCGTGACCGTGGATTGCGGCACGACCTGGGTGGTGCCACCGGCAAGCGGATTGGGCTGGCTGACGGTCGGGCTTTCCTGCACCGAGACGGTCAGATTGCCCTGCTGTACGGCCACGGTGGAGATGCGGACATTATCGCCCATGACAATGACGCCCGCGACCTCGTCGATCACCACCTTGGCAATATTGTCGGGCTGGATTTCTAGTGATTCAATCTGGGTGACAAACCCAACCATGTCCTGCCCCCTGGGGGGGCGCAGGGTGACAATGGTTGGATTATCGGCAAAGGCCGCGCCGGGATAGCGGGCATTGATGGTCTCGCTGATCCGCTTGGCGGTGGTGAAGTCAGGATTGCGCAGGGTCAGGCGCATCTGGCTCATCTGGCCCAATTGAAAGCCGGTTTCACGCTCGACCAGGGCGCCGCCCGCAATCCGGCCAGCCGTGGGCACGCCCTTGGTGACGGACGATCCGGAATTGCCAGACGCAGAGATCGCGCCGGTCTGAACCGTGCCCTGGGCCAAGGCATAGGCCTCACCATCGCCGCCAAGCAGGGGCGTGACCAACAATGTGCCGCCGAGCAGGCTCTTGGCATCGCCAAAGGCAGACACTGTCACATCGATCTTTGATCCAGTCGCGGCAAAGGCCGGCAGGCGCGCCGTGACCATAACAGCGGCAACATTCTTGGTATTGAGATTGGCATCGCGGGTATTGACACCCAGCCGCTCTAACATGGCCTCGAGGCTCTGTTTGGTAAAAGGGGCATTACGCAAGGAATCGCCCGTACCGTTCAGGCCAACCACAATCCCATAGCCGACCAGCTCATTGTCGCGAATGCCTTCGAACGCGACAATGTCCTTGATCCGCGACCGTGCCATGGCCGAGGTCGTCGCCAGGCTCATCATAGCCACGGCCAAGATGAGCCGTGTCCAAATTCGGGTGCCCTGACCCATTTTGCCTATTCCTCAAACTCAATCGCGCTGTGATCCGGCGCTGTGTCCCATGTCATGCGAAGATCGTGCCAAGTCCGCTAAGAAAAATGGTTAATGGATTCAAAGATTTGAAAATG